>CAMMZE010000021.1 GCA_946529195.1 uncultured Lachnospiraceae bacterium | reverse complement strand
ACCTGCAGAGCCCATCTCGATTCCGCTTCGCTTCATCTCGATGTGGCTGCTCGCCAAGGCGGCAAAACTAAAAAAACCGGAGAGTGCAAGCACTCTCCGGAAGTTTTTTTGTTTTGCCGCTTTGGCTCTGCAGGTTTACATTTTAACAATGAGAGCCTGGCCCTGGCCGCCGCCGATGCAGAGTGTTGCAAGACCATACTTGCTGCCTCTCTTCTGCATCTCATAGATCAGGGTTACAAGGATACGTGCGCCGGATGCTCCGATCGGATGACCGAGTGCGATAGCGCCGCCGTTTACGTTAACCTTGGACATATCGAAGTTGAGTTCCTTAGCTACTGCCAGGGACTGAGCTGCGAATGCCTCGTTTGCCTCGATGAGGTCGATGTCGTCGATGGTAAGACCAGCCTTGGCAAGTGCCTTTCTGGAAGCGGGAACGGGTCCAACGCCCATGATGCTGGGATCTACGCCGCCTGTTGCATAGGAAACGATGGTAGCCATAGGCTTAAGGCCGAGCTCGTCTGCCTTTTCCTTGGACATAACAACGAATGCTGCTGCGGAGTCATTGATACCGGAAGCGTTAGCTGCTGTAACTGTGCCGCCGTCTTTCTTGAAAGCGGGTTTAAGCTTAGCAACCTTCTCCATGGTGGTACCGAACTTAGGATGCTCATCAGTATCGAATACGATGTCGCCCTTCTTGCCCTTGATCACTACGGGAACGATCTCATCTTTGAATCTGCCGCTCTCGATAGCTTTCTGAGCCTTAGCCTGGGAAGCTACTGCGAACTCATCCTGCATCTCTCTGGTAAGGCCCCACTGCTCAGCTACGTTCTCAGCTGTGATGCCCATATGGTACTGGTTGAATGCATCCCACAGACCATCGTTAACCATAACGTCGATCATCTGGGAATTGAACATTCTTGCGCCCCAACGGCCAGCAGGGATTGCATACGGAGCTGCACTCATGTTCTCGCATCCGCCTGCTACTACGACATCAGACTCACCTGCGATGATCTGGTTTGCTGCAAGTGCAACGCTCTTCAGACCGGAACCGCAAACGATATTGATGGTGAATGCGGTAGTCTCGATCGGGAGACCAGCCTTGATGGATACCTGACGTGCAGGGTTCTGGCCGAGGCCTGCCTGCAGAACGTTACCGAAGATAAGCTCATCAACCTGTTCGGGCTTGATGCCTGCTCTCTTAACAGCTTCCTTAACAACTGTTGCGCCGAGGTCTACTGCGGGTACGCCCTTAAGTGTGCCGCCAAATGTTCCGATGGCTGTTCTGCATGCACTTACGATTACAACTTCTTTCATAGCTTTTGTCTTCCTTTCAATAACATGGATTTAGTTGACAGTTCCGTTATAATTGTTAAACAATTAACACCGGCTTGCTGCATTTATTATATCATGATTTTCTGTTTTGTACACCTGTTTTTTGGATATTTCTCAATACAAAGACCTTTTTCAGCTAATTAAATATCGTGTACTCATAAAAAAACAATCCCTGCAGTATTCTACCGCATGGGACTGTTATTTTTGTAACATGAATATTAAACTTCTACTTTTGCCGGCTTTTCAGGCAGCTCTTCTTCTGCCTCTGTCCGGAGCAGTTCCATCTCTTCAGGCATCACATCCGGCAGATTTGCTGCGGAGGATACGCCGAAAGCCCGCAGGAACTCTTCTGTCGTAGCCAGAAGGATGGGTCTGCCAGGCGCCTGCAGTCTGCCCGCCTCTTCGATGAGGCCATATTCCAGCAGACGGTTGACTGCGTGAGAACAGTTGACGCCGCGGATCTGCTCAATCTCCGCCCTTGTGACCGGCTGTTTGTAGGCAATGATGGCCAGCGTTTCCAGCATTACTCCGGTCAGGACCGGTTTGACAGGCTGCTGGGTCATGGCATTGATATAGTCATACATATCCGGAGCCGCGCACATCTGCAGGGAATCTTCCAGTTCGACGATCCGAAGACCTCTGCCGGACTCCTGATAATCATTGATCAGTTTCCCGGCCTCTTCACGGACCTCTTTTTCCGATACCCCGATGACCTGCGCCAGATCCTTGATGCTGACAGATCTGCCCATGGTAAACAGGAGGGCTTCGATCACAGCCCCTGTGCTTTTTCCGCTGTTACTTTCCATTGTCTTTTACCTCAATCAATATATCGTCAAAGGGCTTATCCTGCGTGGCTGTCACGCTGCCTTCTTTCATCATCTCCAGAATGACCAGAAAAGTGACAATCACTTCTTCCTTGGATGTCTTCTCGGAAAGAAGCCCGCGGAAACTGATCTTTTTCCCTCTGCGTTTTATCTCGCTTCGCACCTGGGCCGATTTCTCTGCAAAATTGACCGGTTCTTCCTCAATCTGCCCGTAACGGCTGCGGATCGGGTCGATCTTATCTGCCCGCCGCTTCATAACCTCCTGAAAGATCCTGCCCAGGTCAGTCAGGTCCATATCTCCTACCAGGCTGTCTAAGTCGATCGGTTCCGGCGTATATTCCAGGTCATCCGGCATCACACGGCCTCTGTATACAGCGCGCGATGCAACCAGTGCCTGATCCTTCAGCTCCTCTGCGATATATTTGAACATTTTATATTCCAGAAGCCGCTGCACAAGCTCTTCACGGGGATCTTCTGCATCCGGGTCCTCTGTATCCTTCTCAACCGGGATCAGCATCTTGGACTTGATCCGCAGAAGTGTTGCCGCCATCACCAGGAATTCACTGGTCAGATCCATATCATGGATCTCCATCTCATGGATGTAATCCAGATACTGGTCTGTAATCACAGCGATCGGTATGTCATATATATCGATCTTATTGATTTCAATCAGGTGCAGGAGCAAAGGCAAAGGTCCCTCGAACACCTGAAGTTTGAATGTCATATCCATTTAAATGTTATTCCTCATCATCAGCCGGAAAGCATCTTTGATACAAAGGATCTCATCTGTCCCCTGCCCCTGATAGTGTTCTCCGTCGACTGTCCACTCCAGGGGGGTCTGCGAAGTGATTTTCAAAGACCTTGCCTGGAAATGCAGAAACATGGAAGAATCATAATTCATGGAATTGATCGCAGTTATCAGAGCGCTCAGATCCATGGGCGTACGGGGCATACGAATCATCATAACCTCCAGAAGACCGTCATTGAGGTCCACCAGACTGTCACTGAGCTTAAACATGCCGCCCACTGTCCTGGCATTGGTAATGGCACCGAATACATAAGAATCTTCATAGACCTGATCCTCTGTCTCAATCCGCACAGGAATCTCCTTGATAGCGGTCAGTTCTTTGATGCTCTCCAGCAGATAAGCCAGATATCCCAGATTATTTTTCAGGTCCTGGGGCGTCTGGTACGAAACATCTGTAAAAGCTCCGAAAGAGGCTACATAAGAGAAATAGCGGTCATTGAGTTTTCCTGCATCGAATACTCTGGGCTCGCCCGCAGCGATCTCCATCGCAGCCATCTTGCAATCTGTCGGAAGTCCCAGTCCGGCGGCAAAATCATTGGTCGTGCCGCAGGGAATATAACCCAGAATGGGCCTGGGCTCCCAGTGCATGGTCTCTGACAGAAGCTCACTAAATGTGCCGTCTCCGCCGCTGCAGACAACATAATCATATTGTCCCTGTTTGTCTCTGATCAGATCCTTGGGATCCACATCTTTCTGCGTGGTATAGATGGTGATCTCATGTCCTGCCTTTACCAGCACATCCACAACATCCACAAGCGCATTCCGAATCTTCTGTCTTCCTGCAACCGGATTCACAATAAGAAGCGTTTTTTTCATGTCCATCACTCCCTGTCTGAAAATGAGCCAATTAAAAATGCATCATTGAAAAGGGGCCCGCTTTCGCTTATAATATTTGATAATATCTTTTCACATTCCGGCAGACAGCCAGAGAAGCTGCACCGTCCGGAACAGGAGGTAACCTTTTATGAGTTTTGTATTAAGTAAAAAACTGCCTACACCTGCAGAAATCAAAGAGCAGTATCCTGTTTCTGAGGATGTTGCCATTTTAAAGCAGCAGCTGGATCAGGAGCTGGCCGATATCATCACGGGAGCTTCTGATAAATTCATGGTGATCATAGGGCCATGCTCTGCAGATAATGAAGACGCTGTCTGCGAATATATCGGAAGACTCGCTGCTGTTCAGGAAAAGGTCCGGGATGTTCTGGTCCTTGTACCCAGAATCTATACCAACAAACCCCGCACGACCGGTGCAGGCTATAAGGGTATGCTCCACCAGCCCAATCCGGAAGAAGCTCCTGACCTCCTGCAGGGTCTGACCGCCATCCGCAAGCTTCATATGCATGCGCTCCGGTCTTTCCGCATGCCCATCGCTGATGAGATGCTCTATCCGGAAAACTACCGCTATCTGTCAGATGTGCTTTCCTATGTCGCAGTCGGAGCCCGCTCTGTGGAGAATCAGGAACACCGCCTTGTTGCCAGCGGGATCGATGTCCCTACCGGTATGAAAAACCCGACAAGCGGTGACTTTTCCGTTATGATCAACTCCATTACAGCCGCTCAGCACGGACATAACTTCATTTACCGGGGCTGGGATGCTACCACTTCCGGCAATCCCTATGCCCACGCCATTTTGCGCGGAGCTGTCAATAAACACGGGCAGAGCCAGCCCAATTATCATTATGAAGATCTTCGCAGGCTTTATGATATGCTCTCTTCCCATGATATCGTCAATCCTGCCTGCATCGTGGATGTCAACCACTCCAACTCCGGCAAGCAGTTCATGGAGCAGATCCGCATCGCCAAGGAGGTCCTGCACAGCCGCAGCCACTCTTCCGATATCCGAAAGCTCATCAAAGGACTGATGATCGAGAGCTATCTGGTAGAAGGGACACAGAAGATCGGAGTCGAAAACCATATCTACGGCAAGTCCATTACAGACCCCTGCCTGGGATGGGAAGACTCTGAGAGGCTCATCTACGATATTGCCGACCGTGTCTGACAGATCAATGATCCTGAAATATAAACTTCCTGAACAGGCGTTCAGGAAGTTTTTTCATTTGCAGAATTTATTCGCCCTGCATCTGGCGGCAGCGCTCTTCGACGCAGCGGACTGCCTCAATCAGGCTGCTCCGGAAACCTCTTTCTTCCAGGCTTGCAACGCCGGCAATGGTTGTACCGCCCGGTGAGCAGACTTCATCTTTGAGCTGTCCCGGATGCTTTCCTTCCGAAAGTACCATCTTTGCCGAGCCAAGTACAGTCTGTGCCACAAAACGGTAAGCCTGCTGTCTGGGCATGCCGCAGGCAACTACGCCGTCCGCCATAGCTTCGATCATCATATAGATAAAAGCAGGGGAACTGCCGCTTGCCGCGGTTACCGCAGCCATCAGACGCTCCGGCACTTCTTCCGCCAGGCCAAAAGACTCCAGGAATGTCCTGATCTGTGCCTTTTCCTCATCGGAATAGTCATCATCTGACAGACAGTATCCTGTCATGCCCTCTCCGATCGACGCAGGTGTATTGGGCATCAGGCGGACAATACGTACCCGCTCCCCGAGTGCTTCTTTGAGCCTGGTCACCGACCAGCCCGGAGCCAGAGACAGAATAATGGTATCCTCATCTGCGGCCTCGCGCACCAGAGGCAGGACCTCCGGATAGATCTGCGGCTTTACAGCCAGAATGACAAATCCGGACTGTCTGACCAGATCCTCTATTCCGGATGCCGCATAAAAGCCCATCTCTTTCGCCATATCTGCAAGTTTTTTCTCATTTTTTCTGGTGACTGCGATCTGATCAGGGCTGTAAACACAGAGACAGCCCTTTAACATGGCTGTCCCCATATTTCCCATACCAATAAAACCAAATTGATATTTCTTATTACTCATCCCAGTTATGATAAACATTCTGAACATCATCATCCTCATCCAGAAGATCCAGGATCCTGCTGAGGTTTTTGATGTCTTCTTCCTTTGTCAGAGTTACATAAGTCTGCGGGAGCATGGTAACCTCCGCCTCTGTCATAGGGATTGATTCCTTCTCAAGGGCTTCGCGAACTGCGCTGAAGTCCTCAGGAGCTGTGATGATTTCGAAAGAGTCCTCTTCTTCAACGAAATCTTCCGCACCTGCGTCAAGCGCGATCATCATCAGATCGTCTGCATCCATCTCGCATTCTTCTTTATCGATAATGATCTGGCCCTTCTTGTCAAACATAAAGGATACGCAGCCGGAGGTACCGATGGAACCATTTCCCTTGGTAAAAGCACTTCTGACATTGGCCGCGGTACGGTTTTTGTTGTCAGTAAGTGTCTCAACGATAATAGCCACGCCGCTGGGGCCGTAACCTTCGTAGGTATTATTCTCATAATTGACAGAGCCAATATCGCCGGCTGCCTTCTTGATACCTCTGTCGATGGTATCATTCGGCATGTTGTTGGCCTTAGCCTTGGCGATGACATCACGCAGCTTGCTGTTGTTGTTGGGATCAGCGCCGCCCTCTTTTACCGCTACTGCGATCTCTCTGCCGATAATTGTAAAAATCTTACCCTTTGCCGCATCATTCTTCTCTTTTTTATGCTTGATATTGGCAAATTTGGAATGTCCTGACATATATACAACTCCTAACCTTATAATAATTTACTCTTGAAAAGTCTCTCTGAAACTTTGCCTTACACTATATCATATCATTCGCAGAACTAAGTTTCAACCTGCATTTTCTTCATCTGTCTTGGTGATCCTGGTTACCTTTACCAGACTCACCGCATTATCTGCCATGGCAATGACGCGGAATGTATATCCGCCTGCATCCACGCTGGCACCTTCATTCTGCGTGGGGATATGATCCAGACTCGAGATCAGGAAACCATTGAGTGTATCGAAATCACCATCGAATTCTATATCCAGCAGATCTGTTATCATTTCCAGCGGTGTGAGCCCCTTCATGATATAGGCTCCGCCGATGGTCTGAATATAACGTTCATCGGTATCATATTCATCCATGATATTGCCGACAATCTCTTCCAGGATATCCTCCATAGCCACCAGTCCGCAGGACTGTCCGTACTCATCCACAACGATCGCCATATGGATCTTGCGAGCCTGCATGTCCCGGAAAAGCTTATTGATATTCTGAGAATCCGGCACAAACATGGGCTGCCGCATGATACTTCCGACCGTGCGTTCCTCTTCCCCATCCAGGATCAGCCGCATCACATCTTTGAAATGAACGATACCGACCAGGTCATCCTCATCATCTTCATATACCGGATAACGGGAAAAGCGCTCTGCCGCCATGATCCGGGCAGCTTCCTGCAAATTCAGAGACGCATCAATGCTGACAATATTGCGGCGGTGGGTCATGATATCCGAAACATTCTTGTCATCAAACTCCAGAATGTTGCTGATCATCTCAGCTTCGCTGTCTTCGATCACGCCCTGCTCATTGCCCTCGCTGACCATCATGATGATCTCTTCTTCTGTGACATTTTCTTCAATGTCTTTGGGATTGATTCCTGCAAGTCTGACCAGGCAGTTTACTGAAAAATTGACCAGCATGACAAAAGGCCGGCAGATCGCTGTACAGACTGATACGATCCCAAACAGGGCTCCGGTCCATTTCTGGCTGTGTTTGACGGCGATCCGTTTGGGAAACAGAATCCCCACCACAGTAATCAGATAGATCACCAGGGCGCTGATCAGCAGATAGCTGATCACGGCAGCCGGCAGAGATGACAGCTGCAGACGGCTCTGCAGCATCTGCGCCAGGCCTGCAGCATAGGGCCGCACAATAAAGACGCCGGCCAGGATCGAGACTGCTGCCTGCACGATATCGACTGTGCTGAGAAAGAAGGCAGGTCTTTCAAAGATCTGCAGCATGCGGGCTGCCTTGGCGTCGCCCTCTTCTGCTTTCTTTTCCAGATCGCTTTCACTCATAGAAGAAAGCGCAACATTCATACCGGAAAAAATAATATCAGCCAGAATAATGATCAGAAAAAGTATAATACGAAATAGCGGATGACTGTCATCCATGATTTTTATTCCCCTTTATATTACAGTATCTGTGTGCCGGGTGCATGCTCATCTGTCCAGATGAAGTTTACGACTTCCTGCACCTGACCGCCGCGAAGATAAACCCGCGGGACACGCCTGTTGATGTTGCAGACAAATTCATAGTTAAAAGAATCCCCGTAACTGGAAGCTTCTTCTACAGAAATGTGTTCCTTCCCATCGGTTCCGACAAGGGTGACCGGATCGCCTCTCTTGATCCGCTGGCCGGCATCCGTGATATCTACCATGATCTGGTCCATACAGACGCGGCCGATCACCGGGAAGGACTCGCTGCCGATCAGAACCCGGCCCCGGTTTGACAAGGCACGCGGATATCCATCCGCATAACCGATCGATATGGTGGCGATCGTCGTCGGCCTCTGACAGACAAAGGTCGCTCCGTAACCCACCTTGGTTCCGACCGGAACATTTTTCACATGTGCCACATGACTCTTTAAGGACATAACCGGCTTCAGAGATAAAAGCGCCGGATCCACTTCATCTGAAGGATAGAGGCCGTAGATCACGATTCCCGCGCGGACCATATTATATTTCAGTTCCGGATACCGCATAATGGCAGCACTGTTGGCACAGTGTCTGCAGGGAATGGATACGCCGGCTTTTTCAACAGCGTCAGCTACCCAGGCAAATCCGGCAGCCTGCTGTGCGGTCATCTCATCCTCCATACAATCAGCACAGGCAAAATGTGTAAATATACCGTCAATCCGTACATTGTGGAGCAGATGAGCGATCATGACGATGCTCTTGACAGACTCCTCACTGACCGGAAAACCGATCCTGCTCATGCCGGTATCAATCTTGATATGGATCCCGACGACACTGCCCAGCTCATGTGCTGCCGCGTCAATCTCCTTTGCCATATCGTAGGAAAACACCGTCGGCGTGATTCCGTACCGAATCATGTCCGGATACTGTTCTTTACAGACAAAACCAAGGATCAGGATGGGCTGGGTGATCCCGCTCTTGCGAAGTTCTATGCCCTCTTCCAGCGTAGCGACTGCAAAGCTGTCAGCGCCCATCGTCAGAAGCTCTCTGGCCAGAACCACCGCGCCATGCCCGTATGCATTTGCCTTGATCACGCACATGAGGCGGGTATCATCCCCGATCTTCTCACGTATCTGTGTAATATTATTCTCCAGCGCATCCAGATCGATCTCTGCGCATGCCCTGTAAGCGTTTTTCATAATCTGTCATCCCCTACTTATTTATGATTTTCGGACGGTTTCCCCGGAAGAACTGCTAAAAAGCAGACAGAACATCCGATACAGACTCGGCAATATCAGACGCTGTCATCGAATAATGTCCCTTTTTCTCTGCCGCTGCGTCTCCGGCCAGTCCATGAAGATATACCCCCAGCCAGGCTGCCTCAAAAAGACTGCTTCCCTGCGCTGCCAGCGCTGCGATCATGCCGGTCAGCACATCTCCGCTTCCTCCGCATGACATTCCGTCATTTCCGGATGTGTTTATAATATTTTTTCCCCGTCCGTCAGATACGATTGTTCTCGCATCTTTTGCAACCAATATTACACCATAATCACGACTGCATTCAACACAAATTTGCAACTCTTTTCCCTTCA
>CAMMZE010000020.1 GCA_946529195.1 uncultured Lachnospiraceae bacterium | reverse complement strand
CCAGGTCTTCTCCGTGAAACATATGGCGGAATACGCAGTGGAGCACCATGTGCAGGTAGGCGCGGTTGACCATCACGCTGTCATCCTGATAGAGTTCCAGCAGGAAGCGGGGATTAAATCGTATAGACCGGCTGTCCGTGCCGATTGTCCGCATGGACAGGTCCATTTCGTATCCCAGGCTGCTCAGGGCGATATCCAGGAATCGCATGGCTACATAGAGCTCGGTCCTGGATGCATCCAAAACAGCACATCCGGCCTGGATCAGTTTCTGCTTTGTTTCATTCATGCCATAACTCCCTATAGGTCAAAAGTTTCGTCTGCCATGGAGAAATGTTTATGTCTGTAATCCATGAGCAGTGCGGTGTAATCCGCTTTCTGCCTGGCGACTGCCTCATCGATCAGGCGGTCTGTCTCCTGTACGTCCAGGACATCCATGCCTACTAAAAAGCGCAGTTTTTCCATGTTGTCATCGCGCAGGAACTTTTCTGCGGCATCCATGGCATGTTCACTGATATAGTCCCGGTAGGTATGGGCCGCTTCCAGGCCGAGCGCATAAGGGTACATGAGCCTCTCTGCGGCAACCGTGATGATCGTATCAAAGCTGTCTCCCCGCAGAAGGACATAAAACATGCTGTCATATTTCGAATAATCGACATCTTTGCTGCCCACACAATATCTCATGTATTTGCCTGATCCGATCTCTGTGGACTCGAACTGTTTGCACATGGAAGCCACGTTGGCAACGATCTCGTAGGTGTGCTCGGTAAAAATCACCTTGGCCGGTTCCGGATCCCGGTCCGGATACAGGTGCATCATGGTCACGTGAATCTCCTGGCTGAGATCATCCAGTATACTGCCGATACTGATATCCCGCCCTTCGATCTTGTCCTGCACGATCTCTGACAGATTCTCACAATTCTTAAAAGCGCCAAAGCCAATGGAACGGATATAAGGCGTCAGATGAATCATTTTAAGTCCGTAACAGTTATAAAAAGCATAATTTCCTATGGTCTCCAGTTCCGGAGGAAACTCGATCCTGGCCAGCTGGCGGCACTCTGCAAAAGCATGATGGTCGATCTGCTTCAGCGAAGACGGAAAAGAAATGTACTTTACCTGCTTGCCTGCAAAAGCGCGCGGTTCGATCTTTACCACCGGTTCACCGCCGATTGCCCCGGGAACAGTGATCTCATCCGCGTCCTGCAGATAGGAAATGATCGTAAGTCCTCCGGGAACCGGCCCGTATTCCATCTGATACTCTTCGGAAATGCGGCTGTCAAAAATCATGAATAAACACCTGTCTTTTTTATGATAAAGTCAAAATCCGGCACCAGCGGGCGCCATAAGGCGCCCTGCTGATACCGGAATCATAGTTTACTGTAAGAAGTCTCTAAGCTTGCGGCTTCTGGACGGATGCTTAAGCTTCCGGAGCGCTTTCGCCTCAATCTGACGGATACGCTCTCTGGTGACATTGAACTGCTGGCCAACCTCTTCCAGAGTACGCTGCTGGCCGTCCTTTAAGCCGAACCGCAGCTCAATGACCTTTCGTTCACGCTCTGCCAGAGTGCTGAGCGCTGTCTCCAGCTCCTTTTTCAGCATCTCATTGGTTGCTGCCTCATCCGGTGTGAGCACGTTTTCATCCTCGATGAAATCACCGAGATTGGAATCTTCCTCCTCACCGATCGGGCTGTCCATGGAAACAGGATCTCTGGAGATCTCCAGTGCCTCTTCGACTTTCTGCTTGGTCGTTCCCAGTCTGTCAGCGATCTCCTGACTGGTGGGCTCACGGCCAAACTCCTGAAGAAGGTTTCTGTGCATCCTGAGTGTCTTGTTGATCGTCTCGACCATGTGAACAGGGACGCGGATGGTCTTGCCCTTATCCGCGATCGCGCGGGTGATGGACTGTCTGATCCACCAGGTCGCGTAAGTACTGAACTTGTACCCCTTGGAATAATCGAACTTATCCACAGCCTTCATCAGTCCCATATTGCCCTCTTCAATAAGATCAAGGAACTGAAGTCCTCTCCCGACATATTTCTTGGCAATGCTGACTACCAGCCTGAGGTTGGCTTCGACTATCTTGTTCTTTGCTTCCTCGTCTCCTTCTCTGGCCCTCTTGGAAAGATCTCTCTCCTCCTCAGGCGTCAGAAGGGCAACGCTGCCGATCTCCTTCAGGTACATACGAACAGGGTCTTCCAGGCTGACGCCTTCGAAAGCGTCAACTGTATCAAGAGTCTCGACCTCTCCTTCTTCCTCTGCTGCTATAAAAGCATCATCGTCTTCCTGATCCTGATCTGTGATGTCAACGATCTCAATATCCTTGGAGGCAAGATAGTCATAAACCTCATCCATCTTCTCCTCATCCAGGTCCTGATCCTTGAAAGCATCATTGATCTCATCGTAGTAGAGCTTGTTCTCCTGTGCCTTGGACTTCTCGACCAGATTGCTCAGAATCTGCAGAAATTGTGCTTCTTCCATCAATTTCCCTCTTTCCTAAGTGATCTGTATCATATGCGTCTTTCACATATGATACACTTCCAGCATTATAGCAAATGCTAAAAGTGCAAATTATATTATACTCAGATCTCTTTGTTTGTCAAGCTGTTTTCGAAAAAAATTTCAATTTCTTTTCGATTTCCTGAGATTTGCCCCTGAAACATCTGCGGTGAGCCTCCGCCTTTGCCGGAAAAAGCTCTTATAAGGGCCTGTCCGGCTTCTCTGGCGCTGCCTTTTCCGCCGCCCAGGATAAACTGCCAGCCTTGCTGCTCACTGCCGGCAAATACACCGCACAGACCGGGGAAGCGTTCGCAGAGCAGATTCCAGGCTCTCCTGCTGTTTCCCTTGTCCAGGTTCGGATCAAAAAGGCAGGCATTTTCCGCTTCCGGAAGCTGACGGATTGCTGACTGGATCAGTTCCATTCTGAGTCTGTTCACTTCAAAGCGAAGCTGATCACATTCCTCTTTCTGTCTTTTCACAGCCGGAAAGATTTCATCCGCTTTTGCGGATAAGAGGGCAGAGATGGCTCCGCTGCTCTCTTCTTTCTGCCTGTAATCCGCCAGAGCGCGGAAACCGCAGAGCATGTACACGCGTACGCCGCCCTTGTAGCTCTCCATCCCGGTCAGCTTGATCATGCCGATCTGGCCGGTCCGCTGCACATGCGGGGCACAGCAGGCACAGAGATCGATTCCCGGGATCTCTACGATCCGGATGTCTCCCTCGATTTCCTTTTTGCTGCGGTAAGGCATCTTTGCCAGCTCATCCGGAGCCGGCCAGCTGATGCCGACTTGCAGATCATCCGCCACTGCCTGGTTGGCCTTCCACTCGATCTCCCTCAGCTGCTCTCTCGTAAGCACGCCATTGTAGTCCATCGTGACATATTCACTTCCGAGATGAAATCCGACATTGTCGTAACCATGCAGAGAATGGATCAGACCGGAAACGATATGCTCCCCGGTATGCTGCTGCATATCCCAGAAGCGCTTTTCCCAGTCAATGCTGCCGGAAACCTCTTCTCCTTCGGAAAGCGGCTGCGCAAGATGGTGCCAGATCACATGATCCTGCTCACTGACATGGAGAACCTGCTGCCCGGCAAGCCATCCGCGGTCGCAGGTCTGACCGCCCTCTTCCGGGAAAAAGGCGGTCTGATCCAAAGCGATCCGCCAGGTCCGGCCATCTGTCTGGCAGCTGACCACCCGGGCTGTAAACTCTGTGAGCCGGCTGTCTTCATCAAAGAGCCTTCTCGTTGCCTTCATTTTTTATGCCTCGTCAATGGCCTTGCCGATGTCGTGACGCATATATTTATTGGCAAATTCAATCCATTCCGTTGCCTTATAGGCGTTTTCTCTGGCCTCTTTCAGGGTCGCGCCTTTTGCAGTCACACCCAGAACACGGCCTCCGTTTGTCACGATAGCATCGCCGTCAAACTTGCTGCCGGCATGGAAGCAGTAATAGCCTTCCTCATCATGGAATTTCTCAAATCCTGTGATCGGGAATCCCTTCTCATAGGAAAGGGGATAACCGTCAGAAGCAAGAACGACGCAAACTGCTGCATTATCTTCAAACTCCAGATTCTGCTGGTCCAGTGTGCCGTCGATGCAGGCGTTGAACATCTGCACCAGGTCTGTCTTCATGCGGGGCAGGACTACCTGGGTCTCCGGATCGCCGAATCTGGCATTATACTCCAGAACCTTGGGGCCTTCCTCTGTCAGCATGAGGCCGACGAAAAGGATTCCCTTGAAGGGTCTTCCCTCTGCCTTCATGGCAGCCATGGTCGGCTTGTAGATATGCTCCATACACCAGCTGCCGATCTCCGGTGTGTAAAAAGGGCTCGGGGAGAAGGTTCCCATGCCTCCCGTATTGAGACCGGTGTCTCCGTCTCCTGCCCGCTTGTGGTCCTGGGCAGAAGTCATAGGTACAATGTTCTCTCCATCGCAGAAGCAGAGCGCAGAAACCTCGCGGCCTGTCATAAAACGCTCAACGACCATCTCATTGCCGGCTGCGCCGAACTTCTTGTCCTGCATGATCTGCTTCACGCCGTCTTTGGCTTCTTCCAGGGTATTGCAGATCAGCACACCCTTGCCGAGAGCCAGTCCGTCTGCCTTGAGAACGATCGGGAAAGAAGCTGTCTCCAGGTATTTCAGTGCTTCTTCCGGATCCGTAAAATTCTTGTATTCCGCTGTGGGAATCCCGTATTTTGCCATCAGGTCCTTGGAGAAAGCCTTGGAGCCTTCGATAATGGCTGCATTTTTTCTGGGACCGAACACGCGAAGTCCGCGTGCTTCAAAAACATCAACAATACCGCCGCAGAGGGGATCATCCATGCCGATCACGGTCAGGTCGATTGCCTTTTCCTGCGCGAAATCTGCCAGTTTCTCAAACTCCATGGCGCCGATGGGCACGCACTCCGCTACAGAAGCAATGCCCGCATTGCCCGGCGCACAGTAGATCTTATCCACCATCGGGCTCTTTGCTACTTTCCAGGCGATCGCATGCTCACGTCCGCCGCCGCCCACTATCAGAACTTTCATATGAGATCTCCTTCTATTTGCTGATGTATACTTTGCCGTCTTTGACAGTCACTTTGCCATGCGCGATCAGATCAATCGCTTTGGGCATGATCTTCCATTCCGCCTGTTCCATGATCCTTCTCTGCAGAATCTCAGGCGTATCACCTTCCTCGACCTGTACTGCCTGCTGCAGAATGATCGGGCCGGTATCTGTTCCTTCATCTACAAAATGCACCGTTGCGCCGCTCACCTTGACGCCCCGCGCCAGAGCTGCCTCATGGACCCGCAGACCATAAAATCCTGTTCCGCAGAAGGCAGGGATCAGGGAAGGATGCACATTGATGATTCGGTTGGGAAAGGCCTTGATCAGCATTTCCGGCAGCACGACCATGAAACCGGCCAGCACGATCAGATCCACGCCTCTCTCCTTGAGGAAATCGGTCAGTGCCTGATTAAATGCAGGCCTGTCCGGATAAGATTTCGGGGAGATCACCCTGGTCTCGATTCCTGCCTTAGCTGCGCGTTCCAGAGCATAAGCGCCCGGATTATTGCTGACTACGATGTCGATGCAGGCGTCTGTGATGCGTCCGTCATGGATCGAGTCGATGATAGCCTGCAGGTTGGTTCCTCCTCCGGATACCAGTACAGCTGCCTTTAACATAATGTCACGCCCTTTTCTCCGGCCTCAGTCTTACCGATAATGTATCCTTTCTCACCGGCCTGCTCCAGCAGAGCCAGGGTCTTTTCAGCATCTTCCGGAGCAACGCCGATTACCATGCCGATACCCATATTGTAGGTATTGTACATCATCTTCTCCTCGATCTGCCCCTTCTTGGCCAGCAGACGGAAAATGGCGGGTACTTCATAGCTGTCTTTGCTGATCACTGCGTGAACGCCGTCCGTCAGCATGCGGGGCACATTCTCATAAAAACCGCCGCCTGTGATATGGCTGCAGGCTTTGATTTTCACGCCGCCCTCACGAACGGTGCGAAGCGCTTTTACATAAATCTTTGTCGGCGCGATCAGAGCCTCGCCCAGAGTCTTTCCAAGTTCATCATAATAGGTATTCAGAGACTCTTTGCTCATCTCAAAGACCTTGCGGACCAGAGAAAAGCCGTTGCTGTGCACACCAGAGGAAGCAATACCGATCAGGGTATCGCCGGCCTTGAGATCTTTTCCAGTGATCAGGTCTTTTTTATCCACTACGCCAACTGCAAAACCGGCAAGATCATACTCATCTTCCGGATAAAAACCGGGCATCTCAGCGGTCTCGCCACCGATGAGAGCAGCGCCGGACTGTACGCAGCCTTCTGCTACGCCGCTTACGATCTGGGCGATCTTTTCCGGATAGTTTTTGCCGCAGGCAATATAATCCAGGAAAAAGAGAGGCTCACCGCCGCAGCAGGCAATGTCATTGACACACATAGCCACGCAGTCGATGCCGACTGTATTGTGCTTGTCCAGCAGGAATGCAAGCTTCAGCTTGGTTCCTACACCGTCTGTTCCGGAGACCAGCACGGGTTCTTCCATGTTCTTAAACTTTCCGGCATCAAAGGCTCCGGAAAAACCGCCGAGATCCGTCATCACCTCCGGGCGCATGGTTCTCTGCACGAACTGTTTCATAAGTTTCACGGACTCGTATCCGGCCTCAATATCTACACCTGCGTTTTTGTAATCCATACCTGGTCCTCCGTATTTCTTTACATTTCCTTCAGATACTGGGCATAGCCGATCTTTTCCAGCTTGTCTGCCTTGTCATTGACCTGCTGCCCCATGTTGTCAGTGTATGCCTGCAGACGGCCTGCCAGAGCCTCATCATGCAGGGCAAGGATCTTTGCTGCAAGAATCGCTGCATTCTTGGCGCCGCCGATGGCCACGGTGGCAACCGGAATACCTGTCGGCATCTGCACGATTGAATACAGGGAATCTACACCGCCGAGTGCCTTTGTCTCGATCGGAACGCCTACTACAGGCAGCTGTGTCAGAGCCGCTGCCATACCCGGCAGATGAGCTGCACCGCCTGCACCTGCGATCAGCACATCAATGCCTCTGCCTGCCGCGCCGCGTACATAAGCGATAAACTTATCCGGTGTGCGGTGGGCGGACAGGATCGTCATCTCATATTCAACACCAAGTTCCTCCAGGACTTTTGCGGCCCCGGACATTACAGACAGATCAGAATCACTGCCCATCATAATTCCAACTTTTACGCTCATCTTGCTACCTCCAAATTGCCCTTTGTTTTTATTCCAGCGCGTCATTGAGGACTTCTGTGCCGGCAAGCACAAAGCGCCCCTCACGCATGATATCTGTTTCATGTCCGTCGGCAAATACCGCCGTGATCGCCCCGATCTCCCCATAGGGAATCGTGATGTCTGTATGGACATTAAAATATGCTTTTTCAGGATCGGTCCCGCGCAGCCGCGAGCAGCTGTTTTCACGCGCGACGATCTCCTTGCCGTCGGGGTTGTATACTTTGTGGTCCTCACTATAACTGTAGCAGGTATCGCCTACTGCAAAATGAGGGCCTGTCTTTTCCATGATCAGAATGGGCATCAGGGCCGCGATATCATACTTTCTGGCCATGGTAAAGGCTGTGGTATTGGTTCCGATCGCGAATTCTCCGATCGGCAGGGTCTCATGGCCGGCCAGAAGATTCTGCTCGATAAAAGCCTTTCCCTCCGCCGGATCCTCAAAGTTATCACAGCTGTACTCCCTGACAAAACCATCCTCAAAGCGAAGCTTGAGGTTTCTGTAAAAGAGGCCGTTCAGATATACGCCGGATACATTCAGAATGCCATTTGTCCCTTCCAGAACAGGGCTGGTAAAAACTTCGCCGACCGGGATATTCACATCCGCGCAGCAGTTCTCAAAAACCGTCTCCTTTTCCGGATCCTGCAGCTGCCAGATATTGACATGCAGGTCTGTAACATTTCCGGCTCTTCCGGTTACACGGACATATTCCGCCCCATCCAGGGCATCGATCATCTTCTGCTGGATCTCCCGGTAGAGATCGTTATCCAGATTGTTGACCAGGACTGTCTCATCCATGATCGCCTCAAAATCACTGCCAATGGACGGAACCGGCCAGGAAATGATGGAAAAGCTGATCTCGGAAGCATTGATATACTGGTTGGAAATCTGAGAAACCTGACCGGCAAGACGCACATCCAGCGCCTGCTGCTTTTTACTCAGGATCACTCTTTCCGCACACTGCAGGGGCTCAAAGGGCTGTTCACCGAAAATCTCCATCAGAGCCGGGCCTGCCCAGATCTCTGCCAGATCTTTATAGCGTTCATAAGCTCTCCCGGTCTCTTCCGTGATCCGCTCACAGAAGTTCCCGTCCATGTAAAGTCCCCGGTCCAGCCTGTGATCATATTCATTCTGCGGATTCACAGAAATGGACTGGAGACCGATACGGTTGGCCTTTTTATCCACATTTCTGACAGCCTCATGCATCACGATGCAATCCAGCCCCAGATCCTTAAACTGGCTGATCACGGCGCGCAGCACCCGCTCAAAACCGATATTTGCCCGCAGCTGCACATTTTTCTTTTTGGAAAGATCGATGCGGTAAAGTTCAAAGCCTCTCACATATCCTTCTACAAAGGTGCGGGCCATCTGATCGATAAAATCCTGATCACGGCCGGCCAGATACCTGGCTATGCCAAGTTCATCCTCTGAGATATAATCTCCATACGCGTAGAGATACCGCAGATCCTGCGGATCAGAAGCCATGATAATATCTTTGTAAAATGTAAGGGAAGGATCCAGCTGCTCGCGAACCCGGCGGGGAACGGTATAGTCCGCGTAATCACTGACATACCAGTAGATATCCTTGCGGATACTCTCTGCAGAAGGCAGTTCTTCCTCTGTCTGAAAAGCAAAGTAAATTTGCAGGAAAAGTTCCAGAATCTGTGCCGTATCCTCTCTGTCTCCCCGGAATCCCAGCGGGATCAGTCCCCGCACTTCCATGCAGAGCCAGGAAAAAAGCGGCCCGTAGTCTTTGCCCAGTTTCTGCGCTGCGTAGGCCGGATTGGCATAGCTGACCGAATAATGAGGCGCTCCCTCCTCATCCGGAAGCAGATCTTCATACAATTTCCGGTTATCCTCTGCCAGTTCTTTTTCCGGAAGGGTCAGATAAGTGCCTTCCTGGCGCTTCCGGCAGATTTCCTCTGTAAAAACAATAAACTGCGCCATTTTCCGGAAATAGTCTCCGAACGGCTCAGCTGCACTTGTCTCTGTGATCATCTCCCGGATGCGGTCAGTGGAAAGACGGATCCTCTCCTCCAGCATCCGGGCAGAATCATTTTCAATGGGTATCATATTCTGTCTCCCGATAAGATCTTATACAACACTTACAAAACAGCCGATCAGGAAAATCAGCGCATGGAGTCCTACGGCCGCGACGCTGATATACAGGGAGGCCAGGACCATGCTGCCGTATACTTCTGTATTCTCCTGCAGCTTTAAAGAAATAAAAAGTGATACGATCGCGGCAAAAAAGCTGATGTAGCCAATCGTAGGCACAAAACGTACGATTTCACCGCCCCGCACAAATGAAACCAGCAGTAAGATAACCAGGCAGAGGATCGATGCCAGGCCGATCCCGGAGGAGATCCTTCCCAGGCTGGTCCTCTTTCTAGGTGTCTTTACAAAACTAAATATATTACGAGCCATATCTGAGCCTCCTGATATAATCCAGGACCGCAAACAATAGAAATCCCAGTACTCCACCGAGTGTATTGAGAATCAGGTCATCCACATCAAAGGAACCGGTCCTTGTCAGCAGCTGTATGATCTCGATCCCAAGGCTCAGCAAAAAAGTCATCCGCAGAATGTTTTTCAGGTGCCTTTTGCGCTTAAACAAAATCGCAATGAATAATCCGAACGGCATAAAGGCAAATACATTGCCAAACAAATTCAGCACGAAGGCCC
>CAMMZE010000019.1 GCA_946529195.1 uncultured Lachnospiraceae bacterium | reverse complement strand
TCTTCATAAAGCTTTATCCCGATTTCTCTGTCTCTTGTAGGCTCCCCGTCATCTGTTTTCTGTTTGACACTGATAAAAATATCATACTTTACTTCGTTCTTAAGCAAACGATACTTGTCCAGAATCTGATCGATTTTACGAAGCCTCTCATAATAAGACGGGAATTGTTCCTCCGGAAGATATGTTCTTAAATCTTTCCGAAGCGACATTTCATTCGGGTCACTCAGATCCGGATTTAATATGATTGGAATATAACTTTTATTTTCATCTGCCTGATAGAAAATACAATAATGGCAGAGCAGCAGTCTCCAATAAACTTCTCCGTCTTTACCTCCGTTTATGATCACCTTTCGATAGCATTCTTCTGCCTTATCATATTCCCGGTCGAAATAATAGCCATTGGCCATATGATATAACTCATGCAGCCGGTTTAGTTTATCTTCTTCCCATCTTTGTCTGAAGTCCGTTATTTTTTCATCGATTCCTTTGTTCTGCTGATTCAGTTCATCAACTTTATCTGCAAGTTTTTTCTGCTCTTGCAGGATTAATCCGGAAGAATCAGAAATCTGCTGTAATTTCTCCAGATCTTTATCTTTAATATCTTTGATCCACTCCTTGAGATCATTTTGCATCTGCTGACGCTTTTTATCATTCATTTTCAGTTCATTCAGTCTGTCAATGATTTCATTTTGCGTCTGTAATCTTACATTGATATCTTCCTGTGATTTCAGCAGATTATTCGATAAATTCTGCAAAAGGTCCAGCTTTCCGTCAACACTTTTCTGCCCCGAAACCAGTGCTTTAAAGATATTGCTGATGGTATCATTACCACTTGCAGTATCTTCCTTCAGAGCTTTCAGCAAGTCGCGAATGTCTCTCTGCTTGCCTTTTAATGAATTCAGATCAGAAAGCGCATCAAAGAGACGGTCATTGGCCGCCTTTTTTTCTTGTTCCGCTATTTTCAGTTTCTGTTTTACAAGTTTATGATCTTCTTTTATTTTGTTAATCCTGGCACGTTCGCTTTCAAACTCAACTACTTTAATCCGCTCATTACAGTATTCACATTTTACCAGCGTGTCCCCGATATGATAGGGAACCGGGGCCCCGCAATTCGTACATATGCCTTGATCCATTTCAGACATGTCTTTTCTCCCTTATTGTTTGTTCTATGAAAACTGTTTCAGATATTCTTTGACGGACCGTGTCATTTCCCTGGCAAAATCCGAATTATATTTGCGCATACAAAAGGCCTGGATCCACAGATCATAATCATCTTTATGATCTTCCTTACCAAGCATTTCTCTGAGCTCTTCTTCCCCCATCTGCCGGTACCTGTTCTCATGGACGATATAAGAAAGATCTGCCCGCCTGGGCTTTGGTCTTTCTTTCTGCTGCTGTGTTGGATACCCAAATACTAGCAAAGCAGCAGGAAAAACATAGTCAGGCAGACCCAGGATATCTCTCTGCTCTTCGATATTCTCCATGATGTCTCCGATATAGCAGGATCCAATCCCATATGACTGAGCTGCTGTTACCGCATTCTGTGCCGCGATCAGGGCATCATCAACGGCAAGCAATAGGTCTCCTTCTCCCGGCCGTCTTGGGCTGCAGCCTGCCAGGCGGAAAGCTTCATACCATTTCAGACAGTCTGCACAGAAGACCAGTACCAGTTTTCCTTCAGCAATAAAAGGCTGATGATCACAGGAATCGGCCAGTCTCCGAAGGGAATCCGGGTCTGTAATCCGAAGAATCGTATAAAGCTGCTGATTCCCTGCTGTGGGCGCCATCGCTGCCGCCATCAGGATTTCCTGCACAATATCTTCCCGGATTTCCTGGTCTGTAAATACACGAACTGACTTGCGGTCATATAACTGTCTGATCACTTCATTCATGGGATTATCTCCTGTTATATATGATTGGTTCTCATCTATCCATTGATTTTATTCTATCATATAATCAAACTTTTCTTTGAAACAAAATCCGCCAGCAAGCCAGGTATTTTCTTTTTTAACACCCGGGTCTGTGACGGATTTTATCATTCGTATAAAAACTCTTAAGTATAAAAAAATCTTATGAAAACAGTTCCACTGCTTTTTGTGCCATTCTCTTACCGTAAATCTCAAAGTTTGGAATAAACTGGTCGATATCCAGAGTATTGTCGATGCCGACCGGTCCCAGATGGATCACAGGTTTCCCAAGAGATGCTCCGCCGGAGTAAATCAAAGCGCCCATAACCATCAGATGATCCAGCATTTCCCGGATACCCAGTTCTCCGCCGCCATGCACATACTGGGCGGTTGTATAGGCTCCTGCCAGCTTTCCTGCCAGGTTCAGCTTGCCGGCAGTGTTCAGCATAAAGTTCATCATCTGTCCGGTGATATGGGCTGCGTAGATCGGAGAACCTAAAACAACACATTTGCAGTCTCTGACATAGTCGATATCCACATCATCGATGGAAAAACATCTGGCCTCCACACCTTCAACAGACTGCATACCTGCTGCGATATGTTCTCCCATGTTTTTGGTATTACCTGTTACGGAATGATAGATTACTGCCATTTTCATAATGATTATCTCCTTTCCTGTTCAAGCTTATCGATTTCTCTGTCATATGTCAGAATGCCATTGCATTCATCCTCGATATCTGACACCTGTGTATAGACAGCTGCACAAAGTCCTTCTTGGCGCAGCGTCATTAGTTCCTTCATTGTCTTCTGGAATCGTTTTCTGAGCTCTCTTCTGTCTTTCATCAGCCCATATCCATAATACTGATCCTGCAGAGAATGATCCTTTTCAAAGTATCCAAAGCCGCCATATTCAGAGATTACAAAAGCTCTGTCATCTTTTTCGGTTTTCAGTTTCCGGAAATAGTTGTGCACACTGCGCAGATCACCGGCCCCCTGGTCAAACCATCCGCTTGCGGCATCCAGAATTCTGGTATGATCCAGACTTCGGACGAATGCACAGTTATCTTCACTGTCAAACTGTCCCCAGCCTTCATTAAAAAGAACCCAGGCTGCAATACAGGGGAAGGAATACAGGGTTCTGATCGTTTCAGCACTCTCTTCTTTCCAGACTTTCCTGCTCTTTGCAGTCTTTCTGCCGCATCGTTTATAGGCTGTTTGTCCCGTGTCCTTCCATCTTCCGACTGTGGAGGGAAATGCTGTCGGCAGATAACAGACCTTCATCATGTCATAGGAATAACCGCCATTTACCATATCCTGCCACACCAGCATACCCAGCCTGTCACAATGATAATAAAAACGGAAAGGTTCCAGCTTGCAGTGCTTGCGGAGCATGTTAAAACCATGCTTTTTCATGCTCTGGATATCATAAATCAATGCATCGTCAGCAGGCGGAGTCATCAGAGACTCCGGCCAGTAGCCCTGGTCCAGGACTCCGTTCATAAAAAGCGGCATGTGATTGAGACAGATTCTCTGTATTCCTTTTTCATCTCTCTCACAAGTAAAGCAGCGCATTGCGCTGTATGTGAAGATGCAGTCATCTCCGGTCTCAATCCGAATGCCATAGAGCCAGGGCTGTTCCGGAGTCCAGGGGCATGTATTGGATATCGGCAAGATTAATCTAACCTCTTCTGTCAGTTCTGTTGTCATTTCCGTCAAAACATCCTGCTTCCAGATGGCCTTCTCATCAGAATGTGACTCATTTAATAACACAGGCTGATACAAAACCGCTTTTATACTTTTCTCTGAAAGCGTTCCTCTCCTGCCAGTATTGATTGTCAAAGAGACTTCAAACTGCTGCTTATCCCAGTCTGGTGTGATTCGGATATGATCTATATATTCCCCCGGAACGGTCTCCAGCCAAACACACTGCCAGATCCCGCTCTGGGCTGTGTAAAACATGCCGCCCCGCTCCAGTTTCTGTTTTCCCCTTGTTTGAAAGGACGTGTCAGAACAGTCCTTGACACACAGAAGCAGTTCATTGCTGCCTTCCCGCAGCAAATCAGTCAGTTCCAGAGTAAATGGCAGGTATCCGCCCCTGTGACTGCCGGCTGCTTTCCCGTTACAATAAACTCTGCAGATCTGATCAACTGCTCCAAAATGCAGCAGGAGTCTTTCAGAGTCATTATGCAGAGGATTCTCAAAGCTCTTTTTGTACCATAGATACTCATCCGGCTGCAGCTGCCGTCTGACGCCAGATAGGCTTGTCTCCGGAGAGAATGGAACAAGGATTGTGCCATCCATATGATCCGGTCTTGCGGAGGATTCCGTAAAGGCGTATTCCCACCAGCCGTTCAGACTCTGAAAGCCCTGCTCTCTAACCAGCTGAGGTCTTGGATATTCAGGCAAAACGATGGACCCGGCTGGCAGATTTTCTTGCTCCAGCTGCTCTTTCAGCTGCTTTCCCCATCTGGTAAAGAGTTCTTTTCCGGGATCATATTTCCGCGCTTTTCTGGGAAGGGAAGTCTTTAACTGATCCAGATTCATTTGCTCTACCTCATATATGCTCTGACTCTCCGGAGTGAGATTCCTGTGAGTAACATCAGGACTGCCAGTACCACACCCGATGCCAGAAAGATATTGGCATTGGGAAGAAAACTGGAGGTACCATCACTATTCATGATCATCTGTGCTCCTTTGAGTACTGCCGCTCCGATAAAAGGACCGATCACGCCGGGAATCAATACCTGGGCGATGATGCGCAGGCCCTGAAATCTGCCTGCCATGTTTTCCGGCGTCTCATTTCTCAGCTTGGCTCCGAAGACCGCCATACCGCACAGATAGCCGCTCATCATAAAGAGAGATCCTATAAATACGGGGATTCTCATAGCCATACCGCTGACCGGGATCACATGAGGGAACAGATATAAAAGGATATATCCGGTCATCAGCATGCCAAGTGCCGGCATGATACTTCCGGAGAAGCCGATCCTGTCACCCAGTCTCCCGTAGAAGGCCGTAACGAGGGCTGCCAGAATAATGGCAGGGGCCATGATCAGTACATAATCAGCCATGCCAAGGGTCTTTTCATAATATATGATCAGGAAAGGCATAAAGATCTGGATAGAGATACCAAATATCATATACAAGAGCATAGCAAGGTACAAAGCAGGGTTCTGCCGCACAATGACCGGACGGAAACCATACAGGATCGTATCCAGATAACTGTCTTTTTCATTTTTAGGAATTGCATTTTCTCTGACTATGACAAAACCCAGTACACCGATTACAAGTACGGCAATTCCGATGATCAGATAGATGGTGGTCCAGCTTTCCGGCTTATCCAGATCAAATCCCATAAAACCGCCAAATACAACCAGAATCGCGATCAGGGGCATCATGGAATTGATTCCCTCTGCAGCACCGCGGTTATGCTCTGTCGTAGAGTCTGTCAACCAGGCATTAAATGCAGCATCATTGGCCGTCGAACCAAAAAAGGTCATTACACAGTCCATCAATATGACAAGACTGATCCCCATAGATGCCGCACCGGCTGCTGCAGTTCCCAGAAATGATATGATCATATCCTTCCGGATCAGAGCAAATCCAAGGATAGAAAGCCCCCAGGCGATATACCCGGCACACATAAGAATCTTACGCTTGCCGATCCTGTCTGAGAAAGCCCCCATGACAATAGTAGTCACCGCAGCTGTCACCGCGCTGGCCTGCACCATCAGGGAAATCTGAGAGGCGGAAGCCTGGAACATCTTGTAAATAAAGACGTTAAAATACATATTTTCAACGACCCAGGCAATCTGCCCGGTCAGAGAAAAAATGACAAGTACCAGCCAGAAATGTCTTTTTGCAGGACTAAGCTTTGTTTTCTCATCCATCTGACATCTGCCTCCTGTAAAAAAAGCAGTCAGAATCAAGCTCTGACTGCTATCCGAAGTTTCGTGGATCTGGCGCGCGGATTTCTGGCGCACTCCTGTGCAGTCGGCCTGATCACATCTTTTGTTACATCATCATACAAACCGCCTCGCAGGCAATCACGAAAGGCCCGTTTCACCAATCTGTCTTCCCCGGAATGGAAGGTCAATATAGCAACCCTTCCGCCAGGTACAAGGACATCCGGAAGTTTTTCCAGCAGCATATAGAGACTGTCAAACTCCCCGTTTACATCGATCCTGAGCGCCTGAAAAACCCTGGCACAGGACTTTTTGACTGCATCCTGATATTCCTTTTTTGGCAGAAAGCTGAGAGCCTCTTCTACAGCAGCGCGAAGCTGCTTTGTCGTCTCGATCTTCTGCCCTTTTTTCCTGTATCTGGAAATTACCGCGGCAATCTGGTCTGCGTATGGCTCATCTGAATACTCTTGCAGCAAAGCGGCCAGAGCGGGCTCTGTAAGCTCTCTCAGGCGCTCTGCTGCTGTTTTACCCTTCTGTGGATCCATTCGCAGATCCAACGGCCCCTCCAGCTTATAGGAAAAGCCTCTGTCCGGATTGTCAATCTGCATAGAAGAAACACCCAGGTCAGCCAGAACAAAGTCGAACTTACCGTACTTCTCTGCTGCTTCATTAATCTGGGCAAAATTCAGATGCTCCACTGCGAAGATATCGCTGCCATAGCCAAGACTGCGCAGACGCTGCTCAGACTTTACAGACTCTATGGGATCAATATCCAGAGAAACCAGGTGGCCCTGCCCCTGAAGGGCCTTCAGCATAGCTTCCGAATGACCGCCATAACCAAATGTACAGTCACAACCCTTCATACCCGGCTGTATCATCAGACCGTCCAGGATCTCATCTACCATGATGGATAGGTGCATTCCTGCAGGAGTACTTCCCTTACTGATTACCTTTTGAATGGTATCCTGATATTTATCCGGATTCAGCTCTTTATACTTTTCCCGGTAACTTTTTGGATGTGTACCAGAATAGTGAGGCCTTCTTTTATGTTTGTTTTCTTCACTCATGATTTTACAATTGTATATTCTGGATGATCTTTCAACCAGCTGGCAGCGTACCAGCAGGAAGCGGTGATCTGTTTTCCCTCTTTCAGGATCTGATCTGCTGCGGCTCTTACGAGTTTCGCTGCCATCCCCTGACCACGCAGAGATGAGTCTACAAAGGTATGATTTATGTTGGCAATGCCGCTGTTCACTGTGTAAGTAATCTCAGCAACCAGCTCTCCATTGTCATTCTCAGCATATATTCTGCCTTCTTCATATTTCAGATCCATAATGACTCCTTAAGAAATCCTTACTGCGCCTTGGATGCCTGTGCTGCTGCCTTTTTCTCCATGATCTCTTTCAGGGACTCTGTATAAGGAGCTCTGGCAATGCCGTACTCTGTGATGATACCGGCGATCAGCTCATTGTCTGTTACATCAAAAGCAGGATTGTAAACCTTGACACCCTCCGGCGCCATCCTCTTTGCATACCACATCTCGGTCACTTCTTCGGCAGGACGCTGTTCAATCACGATCTCATCTCCGGTAGGTGTATTCATATCAATCGTAGATGTGGGCGCACAGATATATACAGGTACGTTATAAAGCTTAGCCACAGCTGCCACAACAGAGGTACCAATCTTATTGGCAGTATCACCATTAGCCGCAACACGGTCACATCCTACGAAAACAGCATTGACCCAGCCCTTTTTCATGACAGAGGCAGACATATTGTCACAGATCAGCGTAACATCCAGTCCGGAATCATGCAGCTCATAAGAAGTCAGTCTGGCTCCCTGCAGGAGAGGTCTTGTCTCATCTGCGAAGATTCTGAAATTATAACCTCTCTCAAAGCCCAGATACATGGGCGCTGTAGCTGTGCCGTAACGTGAAGTTGCCAGCTGTCCGGCATTGCAGTGGGTCAGCAGGCCGTCACCGGGCTTAACCAGTGTCAGACCATATTCACCGATCATCTTGCAGGTCCAGATATCCTCTTCCTGAATAGCAACTGCCTCATCATGCAGGAGCTTGCAGATCTCCTCTACACTACAATCCGGATGATCCAGCACTACTTTTTCCATACGGTTCAAAGCCCAGGGCAGATTGACCGCTGTAGGCCTGGAGGAATTGAGATAATCCTTGGCCTTGATAAACTCTTCCTTGAAGACCTGGTAATCATCTGTCTTCTCCTGGATCTCTCTGGCTGCAAGATATACGCCGTATCCGGCTGCTACACCGATGGCCGGAGCCCCGCGCACCTGAAGCTTATAGATAGCTTCCCAGATCTGATCCTGCCCTGTCAGGTGAAGAATCTCTGTATGGTAGGGAAGCTGTGTCTGGTCGATGATCACCAGAGCTCTGCCCTCATCATCCAATGCAACTGTATCATAATCCAGTATGTGTTTTTTTTCACTCATGTCGAAAACTCCTTTTATATCTTAATGTCAGGTTCTGACAAACCCTGTTATATTATAGCACAGATTACCTTCCGGCGGGAACCTATCTACTGTAATGCCTCTGTTAATACCTGCAGGTTGTCTTCCATAATGGACAGATAATCCTTGCCTTCTTCGATTTCTTTCTGACTGATTCCCTGCATAGAGTTCAGGACTGATACTTTCATGTCCTTGTAGGAGGCATTTTGTGCGATTGTATCTGCTATTCTGTTTCCTTCTCCTTCTATCTTCAGGATGGTGTGAAGCTGCAGTTCGTCTGCTTTCTGGGTGAGAAAGGCGATGGTTTCAAAACTTGCCTCTGTCTCTGCGCTGCAGCCTGCGAAAGCAGCATAATAATCCAGGCCATAGTCTTCTGTCAGATATCGGAAGGGAAAACGGTCTCCGAATAGAAGGGTGCTGACACGCCCTCCGCTGACTGCTTCCTGATATCTGGAATCCAGATCATCCAGAGAAGCTGTATAAGTGTCTGCGTTTCCCTTATATTCCGCCGCATGATCCGGATCCAGCTCCCCAAGCACTCTGGCGATCTCTGCTGTGAACTGCTTCGCATTCCGGAGGGATAACCATACATGTTCGTCGTACTCTGCTTCTCCTTCCTCCTCTGCCTCTTCCTTAGCCTGCATACCCTCTACAAGCTCTTCCTCTCTGGCGGAGCTTCCCAGAACATCCAGAAGATTGATCACCTGGCGGTCAGGATTTCCTTCACTTGCCAGGGCATCATCGACCCATTCATCAGACTCTCCGCCTACATAGATAAAGAGATCACAGTCTGCAATCCTGGTCATATCCTCAGCAGAAGGCTGATAGCTGTGCAGATCGACTCCATTGCATAAGAGAGTCAGATCCGTCTCCTCCAGTCGGTCCCCCAGGACCTGCCTTGTCCAGTCATACTCCGGGAAAATAGTAGCTACGATATGTATACCTTCACTGTCATCTGCTGCGGCGGTAACAGCTGTGTGACCAGATCCGCCGCATCCTGCCGCTCCTGCAAGCAGGCACACTGACATCAATATAGTCCAAATTCTCTTCTTCATCTGTGAATCCTCCGGTTTCCTAATCTATAATATAGATGAATTTGAAAATGTTTTCCATTTGTGAATTATAGTATACTAAGCTATTTCCGTCAATATGAAAGAAGTTTCCATATTATAAAAAATGACTTGCATGCAGCTTTCTGGCTGCAGCAAGTCATCATTTGTAAATCAGGGAAATATATCGTACATCAATCTGCGCCGGCGGCAGATAACTGAACCGAAATACCGGACGTGGGGATGGCAATCAGATCACCCTCATAAATGTGAGTAGACTGGAGTTCATTGACTCTCATGACCTCACGGATATAATCTTCTCTGGAAGCAAAAGAACTCTCATAGAAACGGTCTGCAATGCTCCAGAGTGTATCTCCGGACTCTACTACATAACTCTCATAACAGATCTGACTGTCTGATGTCTGCGCGCCGTATGCACGGTGGGAAGAGGAAATAAAGAATCCGCAAATCAGAACAGCCGCAGCGGCTATGACAACAATCAGTAACACTCTCATTCTGTAAAGATCTCTGCTCATATCTGTAAAACCCCTTTCTATAAATGCACAAGGCCGAACATGTTTTCCGAACGTTTGTTCTTGTACTTGTATTCTATCGAACAGCTGTTCTTTTGTCAAGGGATTTTTTACAAAAATATTAAAAATCAAACATTTGTTTGCAAATGTCTGTTTGGTATGGTATGATAATAAAAATCGAATGTATGTTTTGTCAGGCTGCCGCAGGCAGTCCTGCA
>CAMMZE010000018.1 GCA_946529195.1 uncultured Lachnospiraceae bacterium | reverse complement strand
CCCCTGCATTCTCCGTTTTTGTATTCCTGTGATCTTGTGCCCTATCAGATATGTGCCTCCAGAAAAGCCCTGATATCAGCTGCTACCTGCGGATAGGCCTCCTCATTGAGGATCTCATGCCGGCAGCCCTTATAGTAGATCTCTTTGATCTCCTTGATGCCTGCCTTGCGGTAAGCACTGGCGACAGCCTTCACATCCTTCGCGTAGCCGCCAACCGGATCTTCTTCTCCGGCCACAAAGAGCAGAGGAAGATCTGCGGGGATCTTTCTGATATGGGCGTCCTCCTGGATATAGCCGATAACGTCAAAAAGGGTCTGGAATCCGTTTACTGTGAAAACATAGCCGCAGTGAGGATCCGCGATGTATTTTTTCACATTTTCCGGATTGACCGACAGCCAGTCAAAGGGCGTTGCCGCATCCGGGATCCGTTTGTTATAGGCCCCGAATGCCAGATTATTGAGCAGGGGACTGCGGTAATGTTCGCCGCGCAGGCGTCCTACCGTCCCCGCAAGGGCTTTGGCTGCTTTGAGCGTGGCCGGCGGCTGGGCGCCGGTTCCCATGATAATAGCTCCGGAAAGTCCTGTTCCGTGCTCCATGATGTAGCGTCTGGCCAGGAAAGAGCCCATGCTGTGGCCCATCAGGAAAAAAGGCGCCTCAGGATGTTTGGCCCGGATCTGCGTCGTGATCCTGTACAGATCGGCAACAACCACTGCCGACTTTCCGCCGCCCGGGAAATAACCCAGCTCATCGTCATCCTCCGCGGACTGCCCGTGGCCCAGATGATCATTTCCGATGACCAGAATGCCCCCATCTGCCAGATCAGAGGCGAATCTGTCATAGCGGTCGATATACTCCGCCATCCCGTGCGCAATCTGCAGGATGGCCCGGATCTCTCCCTCCGGCTGCCATTCAATTACATGCAGCCTGCTTTTCCCGTTGGTTGAATGAATAAAATATTCTGTCTTTCTCACACCCTCGGTCTCGCCTTCTCTCCCTGCGGCGCAGCTTACCTGGTGCGGTCATAGCGGTGCGCGCAAGTCTCCAGAAACTCGGTGAACAGGTCCGGCCCGCCCTCCTCGCGGCGGTGATATTCACCGTCCAGGGCATAGACCACCAGCTCATCGCCGATATATTCCAGTTTCAATGAGAAAAATGGTGCATCGTGCTGCATGAGCCAGAAAAAGATCTTATCTCCCTCCCAGATCTTCAGGTCAAAGACCTTTTCCATGGGAAGCCATTCCAGGTCTCCTTCATCGCAGACCTCCATATCCCCTTCCCAATCATAAGCGGAGTACAGATGCATAAATTCTGTCTCATAGCGGTCTGTCACAAAGGTCACGATCCCCCGGAAACGGTAGTCTGTCAGATGCAGGCCGGTCTCCTCAAAGGCCTCCCGCAGCAGACAATCCTCCGGGCTCTCCTTATCCTCGAACTTGCCGCCGATGCCGATCCATTTATCCTTATTGATGTCCTTTTCCTTCTTGGTCCGGTGCAGCATCAGGTACTGCCCGTCCCGTTCCATATAGCACAGAGTTGTCAGCAGCATGGCTTAAAACTTCACATGGGTATCCAGGTAGAGGTTTCCAACCAGCACGGCGGACACTCCGACCAGCAGAGCAACTGTATACAGGATCGTACGGCGCAGATCAGACTGATCTCCCATGATCATGGCATTGGGCATATCCTTGCGGTCAGGATTGTCAAATACCCGCAGCTCTACTTCCTTGCCCTTGGGATACTCCGCGCGCGCTTCCGCCTGTGTGTCAAAACGACGCCTGGAATAGCAATACTGCTTCTTGCCGCCCTTCTGATCTCTGTAGGCAAAACGGCAGATATAGATCAGCTCCCTGTCCTCTCCGTCCGCCGGATGGCAATGACCATCCACGACCGCCTGCACCTTCTTCCCGCGAAGATACGGCTTCCAGATGATATAGAGCAAAATAACTGCAAAAACCGCAACAACAAAAATCGTCCCGATATAATTTCCAGACACAGTCTGTGACCTCCTTCATTTTTCGCTTTTTTAATCATAACAGATAAAAATTCCCTTTACAACCGCTGAAAAGTTTTTTACTGTCTTTGCCTTCGTCTGCAAAGTGTGGTAATATATACATAATCTTTAGAGAAAGGAATCATTTGCCATGAAGATGCAGGAATCTCCGGAAGATTATCTTGAAACGATCTATATGCTCTCTTTGGAGAAGGATGTCGTACGTTCCATCGATGTTGCCAGACACCTTGGCTTTTCCAAGCCCAGTGTCAGCGTTGCTATGAAGCGGCTGCGTGAGAACGGATACGTCAACATGGATGACAGCAGCCATCTGTCCCTGACAGAGGCAGGCCGGGAAATCGCTATCCGGGTATTCGAACGCCATAATATCATTGCCGGCTACCTGCAGATGATCGGTGTTTCGGCTGATACAGCTGCCAAAGATGCCTGCCGCGTCGAACATGTCCTCAGCGAGGAAAGTTTCCAGATTTTAAAAGACTTGTATTTGAAATCGCAAAAACAGTAAATTTGACAATACAGATGAATGACAAAAAGACAGTCAGCTTCCAGGGCACGACTCCTGTGAAGCTGACTGTCTTTTGTGTATTTCCGGCTCAGCTGGCGTGTTCGAGAAGAATCCCTTCCAAAGCACAGCCGCTGCTGGTGTGGCTGCGCACAACCTTGAAGCTTTTTCTCTCTGCCTCATCCAGTGCGCAGCGCACCATCTTGTGAGATACCGTGTTGGTAAAGAGAATGCACAGGTCGGGGCATCCGATCTGCCTGGCCAGGTCCGCCGGCATCTGTGTGAACACCTTTGCCTTGCACTTATGCGACTTACAGATCTTTTTATACTGGCTGACCATCCTGTCATGGCCTCCAATGATAACAATACTCATGCCCTGTCCTCCTTTTTCTCTCCTCTTTGCCTGCCGGTTTGCGCCTTTTTACAGTGCTGCCAGCTCCTTGCCCAGGCCCTTGAGATCATCCTCTGCGCCATCGGGCTCATTCATGAAGATCGCGGACTCGCCGCCGTAAACGGTTGCGCCTGCGTCTTCCATACGCTTTACCCAGTCACGCATCCACTCGCCGTCTCCCCATCCGTAAGAACCGAAAAGACCGATCTTCTTGCCTGCTGCAAAAGACTCTACCTCTGCAACAAAACCTTCCATGGTATCCTCTTCCAGAACTTCAGCTCCCATTGCGGGGCATCCAAGTGCAAATACGGGGCAGTCCTTTAATCCGGCTGCTGCAAACTCTTCAACATTCACTACCTGAGCCTCTTTGCCGGCCTCTCTGATGCCGTCTGCTACAAGCTCTGCGCCCTTTGCTGTATTGCCTGTTCCGCTCCAGTAAGCTACTACAATTGCCATTTCCATTTCCTCCTGTTGCAGGTTAGTTTGTGCTAACCAATGTGCCCTTATTGTAGCAGTTAGTCTTGGCTAATTCAAGAGGTTTTAATGAGAAGATATTTCAATTCAGCAGATATTTTTTTTCGGCTATACGCAAAGAAGACCGCTGCTTCTGAGGGAAGAAGTGCGGTCTTCTTTGTGTGTACGAAATCATATATCTCTCTCAACCGGGTATTCATGGAAGAGTCATGAGATTAGTTAGCTTCTGCTAACTTCTGTCATTATACTATCAGCTTCACTTTTGTTTGTCAAGTATTGATTTTGAGAATTATTATTATTTAATGACTACTTTCCTGATTTTTTCATCAGCATTGATTCCTTTTCTCTGCAGGGCTGCGGAGAGCAGGCTTTGCCATTCGTTTTCTGTCAGTTCTATTACGCCGTGATGGGTGGTCGTGATCTCACAGCCTTTGCCGGCGCCGCTGGCAGTCTGCGGTTTGAAGGAGGTCACCTTGAGGACGCCGATGTCAGTCAGCGTGTTTACCATCCGATAGACCGTTGCCATGCCGATCCTGCTGTCTTTCTGAATCGCCCTGTAGTAGATTTCTTTACAGCTGGCACACTCATAGTCAAAGATCACATCCAGGATCTGCCTGCGCTGTTTTGTGATGCGAAATCCCTGCCGGCGCAGCTGATCTACGATCTGCTCTTTGCCGTCTGCGATCCTCTGATATTTTTCATTGCTCATTTCTGCTGCTTTGTTCTCTGCCGTGATGATCACCCCTGCATCTGTAGTTTATGTAAATAATTCTCATTATCATCCAACAAAGAAATTATAAAGCATCCCTTTGGTTACTGTCAACTAACCAAAGGGATGCTTATGATAGATTTTCTCAATAAAGACCCTTTACTGGGCTTTTACCTTGGTCCAGAGCTCTGCGTAGAGCTTTTTGGTTGCGGCATCCTGATAAGCAAAGATCTCATCATTGGGATGTCCGACCCTGGGAACGTAGGCGTCAATTCCCTCAAAATCCTCTTCCTGCATCTTTTCGTAGACGCTCTCTACCGAAGTGGTATAGCCGATAAAGAGGGTATTGAGCTCCGCGGATTCCTCCCGCAGCATGAAGTCCATGAAAGCATGGGCAAGCTCTACATTCTCACAGTTCTTTGTGATGACCATGGCATCATACCAGAGGTTGGTGCCTTCTTCGGGCTGGAAGTAATCCAGATCCTCATTCTCGGAAATGGCGTAGGTAGCGTCTCCCGAATAGGTCACGGAAATGGCCTTATTGCCGGCGATCATATTGTCCATGGCATCATCGCCCGCGTAGATGGGTTTCATGTTGTCTCTCTGGCGGATCAGCCAGTCATAGGCCTCCCGGATTTCCTTTTCATCGCTGGTATTCATGGAATAGCCCAGTGCTTTCAGGGCAACCATGAAGGAATCCCTCTCCGAGTCATACATATAGAGGTTGCCTGCGTATTTGGGATTCTGCAGGAGATTCCAGCCGTCTTCCAGATCCTTCTCATCCACAACGGTCGTATCATACAGAATGCCGACGCTGCCCCAGAAATAGGGAACGGAATAGACATTTCCCGGATCGTAGGACAGGTTCATGATATCCGGATTGATGGCATCCTTATTCTCGATCAGAGACCAGTCGACCGGCTGCAGGTAATCTTCCCGGATCAGCCTCTCGATCATGTAATCGGAAGGAACAAGGATGTCGTACTCGTCCCCGGCCTGCAGTTTGGTGTACATCATCTCATTAGACTCAAAGGTCTCATAGATGACCGTGCAGTTATACTCCTCCTGGAACTGGTCCAGAAGGGCGGGCTCCACGTATTCTCCTGCATTATAGACACGGAGAACTGCCGGCTGCGCGTTGGCGCCGCTGTACATGAGGGCACCCAGTCCCGATACGATTACGATTACCACGCAGGCAGCGATCCACTTGCGGATCTTTCCGCCCCGGGCTCCGCTTCTGCTGGAAACCTTTCCTTCGGAAGCCGTCTTCTTGGGCAGCAGGCTCATCACAAGCAGGATGGCGAAAATAACCGCGATTACGATCGTGGACAGAGCATTGATCGTCGGATTGATGCGCTTTGTCATGTTATATACGACAATCGAAATATTCTTCACGCCGTTTCCTGTGACGAAATAGGAAATGACAAAGTCGTCAAAGGACATGGTAAAGGCCAGGAGGGCTCCCGCAAAAATGCCGGGCCGGATCATGGGAATAATGACCCGGAAGAGGGCCTGGGCAGGCGTTGCCCCCAGGTCCATGGCCGCATTGGCCAGGTTGGGATCCAGGCTGCGCACCTTGGGATACACGCTGGTGATGACAAAGGGCGTACAAAAGCCGATGTGGGCCAGCAGCATGGTCAGATACCCCTTCTGCAGTCCCATGGACGAGAAGAGAAGCATCCAGGAGATGGCCGTTACGATATCCGGATTCAGGATGGGGATATCATTCATGCCCAGGATGGCGTCCCTGAGTACCTTTCTCTGCCTGGAAAGGCCGATGGCCGTCATGGTTCCCAGAACCGTGGAGATCACCGTTGCCAGAATGGCGATGGTGACAGATACATAGACCGCTTTTACGATCTCACTATTGCCCAGCAGGGATGCGTACCAGCGCATGGAAAATCCCGAAAAACGCGACAGTGATTTGGAGGAATTGAAGGAAAAGATCACTGTCACCACGATGGGCAGGTAGAAAAAGGCAAAACAGGCGGCGATATAGAGTTTAGACAGTATTCCAGTTTCTTTTCTCATACGCACCTCCTAGTTCGCCTCGGCTTCTTTCAGATCCATGGACTTCATCAGACGCATAGCGATCAGGATGAGTACCGCAAGGATGGTGGAGATGGCGCTTCCGAAGTTCCAGTCACCGATGGAGATGAACTGGGATTCGATCAGGTTTCCGATCAGGACGAACTGTCCGCCGCCAAGCAGCTTGGGAATGACGAAGGAAGAAATCGCCATCAAAAAGACCATAACCACGCCGTTGATCACGCCGGGCATAGACAGGCGGAAAATCACCGTCCGGAAGGTCTGCAGGCGGTTGGCCCCCAGATCCATGGCCGCCTCAATCAGAGACCCGTCCATCTTGCTCAGGGAAGTGTGGATGGGAATGATCATAAAGGGCATGAAATTGCAGACCATACCCAGCACAACAGAGAAATTGGTATACATCATGGTGACCTGACCCAGACCAAGCCTGGACAGGAGACCGTTGATAATGCCGTTGTCTGCCAGAATATTCATCCACGCATAGGTACGCAGGAGCATATTGATCCAGGTCGGCACGGTAACCAGAAGGATCAGAAGATCCTGCACGCTCTCCTTCTGCCTGGAGATAATGAAGGCGAGGGGATATCCCCCGATAAAGCAGATGATCGTTGTGATCACGCCGAGTTCAAAGGATTTGATAAAAACCCGGATATAGGTCGGATCATTGATCTTGGCGAAATTTGTCAGCGAAAAATTGAGACTGATCACCGGATTGCCGACCGTTGTGAAAGCATAGAGCACGATCAGCACCAGCGGAATCAGTATAAAGATGATGCACCAGATCAGATAGGGCATCGAAAGTTTTCTGAAATGTCTCATATATCCTCTCCCGTCCTATGATCAGTAAGGTGTTTTCCACATAACATGGATGTCATCCGGTGTCAGAGTCAGGCCGACCGGTGTGTCGACCGCGCAGAAATCTGTGGTATGGATCCGGTAGTTCCTATGCTGCGTTTCTACAACAATCTCATAATGAACGCCCTTGAAGGTAACCGAGCGCACCACGCCCTGCAGCTTGCCTTCCTCAGGTTTTACGATGTCAATATCCTCCGGACGGAGCACGACATCAACCGGCTCGTTCTTGGGGAATCCGTTGTCCACGCACTCAAACTGCACATCATCAAAGGTTACCAGGAAATCATCGTTCATGATGCCGTCGATGATATTGGACTCTCCGATAAAGCCGGCAACAAAGCGGTTCTCCGGCTCATTATAAATATCGATGGGGGATCCGATCTGCTGAATGGTTCCCTCGTTCATGACAACAACCGTGTCAGACATAGTCAGGGCCTCTTCCTGGTCATGGGTGACAAAGACGAAGGTGATTCCGATCTCTTTCTGGATCTTCTTCAGCTCAAACTGCATCTCCTTGCGCAGCTTGGCATCCAGGGCTCCCAGAGGCTCGTCCAACAAAAGGACCTTAGGCTCATTGACCAAGGCGCGGGCGATTGCTACACGCTGCTGCTGTCCGCCGGAAAGCAGGGTCACATCGCGGTCCTCGTAATCGGACAGGCCGACCAGATCCAGCATTCTTCTGACCTTGGTCTCCACGATCTGTTTGTCTACCTTGCGGATATGCAGACCGAAAGCCACATTATCAAATACATTCATGTGCGGGAAGAGAGCATATTTCTGAAATACCGTGTTGACCTCTCTCTTGTAGGGCGGAACAGTAGAAATATCGATTCCGTCAAAAAGGACCTCACCGCCGCTGGGCTCCTCAAAGCCGGCAATGATCCGAAGGGTCGTGGTCTTGCCGCAGCCGCTGGGACCCAGTAGGGTCAGAAATTCATTCTGATGAATGTCCAGATTGATTCCTTTCAGAACCTGCTGGTCTCCGAAGTTTTTAGTGAGATTCTTCAGCTCAATAATTTTATCCATCTTGTGGCGCTCCTCCTGCTTTAAAATGAAGGCGGCGTGCTCACCCAGAGCACCCTGGCTTCGGACTTGCCCGCGTTGCGCAGATAGTGCCCTTTGCCTCCGTCTATGTAAAAGGTCTGTCCTTTTTTCACCGTGTAAACCGCTTCCCCGTAATGAAGCTCGATCGTGCCCTGCAGGACATATCCAAACTCCTCATCCTCCAGGGGATCGTAATGCCTGGATTCCATCTGGGGACTCAGGCTGATGATAATCGGCTCCATGTCATTTTTCTGGGCATTGGGCACCACAAAGCAGACCTCGTAGCCATCCTGTTCACTGACAAAAAAATCATCGTATGTAAAGACGACTTTTTCCTCTTTCTCTTCTGCAAAAAACTCTCCCAGCGTCGTCCCCAGCGCTTCCAGAATATCTTCCAGTGTCGCGATCGAGGGGGATGTCAGATTTCTTTCTACCTGGGAAAGAAATCCCTTGGTCAGCTCGCTTCTGACCGCCAGTTCCTCCAGGGTCAGCCGGTTTTTGATCCGCAGACGCTTGATTTTCAACCCGATATCCATACTGCCTCCGGTTTCCTAATATAAAACAAGGTGTTTCTAGTAAAACTTTTTGTTTTCCACTAAACAAAAAATCACGTATTGCTAAACTTGATTATAATCCTTTGACGCAGATTGTCAAGAAAAAGAAGGGGCAGCCTGCATATTTTTTTCTGCAAGCTGCCCCTTCCTTTTTACGGCCGGTCCTAACTCCGCGATTTGAGATTCTCCTCTCAGTTATTCTTCCGGAATTTCATATTTTCCGTTGATGATCCGCAAAAGGGTATTGCCGATATTATTGATCTCCTCCCTCTTCCAGATCGTGATCACATTCATCGTTTCGCCGCGCTTTCTCTGCACCTCATTGAGGAGGGCTCTCTCGCCGCCGGCCATCTCCCTGGTGTCCGCGATCAGTACGGCTGTCGTATTGACGCCAAACTGGCGGGCAAGACCAGCGATCTTAAAATAGTAATTCTGCTCCAGCTCCGACCTGGCCTTGCATTCGACAAAGAGGGACTTAAATCCTTTGGTCAGGATACAATCAAACTCATTGCGGAGCTCATCCGTCTCCTCCCATTCAATCTCATAGCTGCTGACAACATCGTCAAACTGTCCGGTCTCCTTAGCCTTGTGATAGGTGTAGACCTCCAGCATCTTTCCTTCTGTCGTCAGAAGCTCTTTGATCTGCCGGGTCGCGTAGACAAAGCTGACCTTGTCATCTGCCTCCTCGCGCAGCCTGGTGATGTATCCTTTGTCCCGGAAATAGCGCAGGAGGGAGAGAAACTGGCTCTTTCTGTTTCCGCCAATCAGGATCCCGTCCGCGCGCAGGTCGTCAAAGCCCACCCTGACGGTATGACTCTTTGTCTCCGTCCAGACACGGATGGCATCCGGATCCATGAGCTCATAGACTGCCGAAAAGAGGCGGTCATACTGGTCTGCCAGATCACAGCGGTCCAGGATCTTTACCTGGCAGGCCCCCGATGAGAAGGCTTCTACCCTGCTGTCCTTTTCTGCCACCCCGCTCCAGACCAGATACTTTACGATCCTTCCGGCGCTCCTGCTGCAGGAAAAAGGCAGCAGATAGCGGCGGACCTGGGCCTGCCTGCTCTTGTCCCGCTCTTCCCGTTTGCGGAAGGATGCCAGAATGTCCCGGTTTGCCGCATGGTCGGAAAGCAGCCCGCAAAGCAGTTTCCATATGAGCGGATTGTCACTGTAACGATTCCACAGTTCTTTGTAATCCTCATAAAACTCCGGCTGACGGCCTCCGTTTCCGGCCGACCGGCGGACAGATGCCATATCCGCTGCCGTGATAAAATTCTTTTTCCGGATAAAACGGAGCATGGCAGCTTCCGGCGAGGTGGTAAAGGAAGCGCTTTCTGAATCAAAGCTGTAGCTGGGCATCCGGCTGTACAGGCCTGCCCCTTCCAGAAGTCTGGAAAGACCGGTCTGATTGCTCTCCAGGGCAAAAAATGTTTTGCCGCGGCTTCTCTGCCGCAGGTAGGCCTCCAATTCACTGACAAAAGCTTCCGTATCCTCTGCCGGCATCATTCTGACTCTGCGGAGTCTGCCGCCGGCCTGGGCCCGCAGCTTATCCGCCTCCTCTTCCCAGTTCACGGGAAGCGCCTTTCCCCGGCAGATGACAATCAGCTCGGCCTCCGCCCGGATCTCTTTCTTTTTCATGTAAGCAAAGATATAAGGAAGGCTTCTGCCAAGCTCTGCCAGATCCTGCTTCTTTTCCGCAAGATAGAGATAGAGGATCTTTGCCGGATTCACCACGGTCGCGGATGCGACGTTGTGAAACTCCTGCGTGCTGCCGCCAGTCTCAAAGGGAATGACCAGATAGGCATTATCCGTATAGGTCAGGATAAAGGGAATGTTCTCGATCAGGGCCGCGTCATTCTGCTTCCAGTCCCGGTACTGCGTGCTCAGGCGGATGGGGTCAAAAAGGGCTTCAAAGGCCTTGATCTGCTCCTGCAGGGCCTTCTGGCCGGATTCGGGCAGTCCTGCTGCCGCTTCCAGGAAATCCGCTTTCAGCCCCTGGTAAAGTCTGCCCTTGCTGCGGTCCCCATTCCAGATGTCCTGCAGGCAGACATACCACTCCTGAAAGGCCCGGCTGGCTGCCTTATCGCCTTCCAGCAGCATGCGGATCCCGCGCACGATGCTTCCGGTCAGCAGATTCTTTTTCCGGATTTCCTCTGCCTTGCGAACATAGGCCCGGTGCAGGTCCACAGACATACGGTCCAGGTCATCCAGTCTTTCCAGCTCGCTCTCCGGCGCTGTATCCCACATGGCATACTCATTGGCTGCAAACTGGGCTGCCAGCATCTG
>CAMMZE010000017.1 GCA_946529195.1 uncultured Lachnospiraceae bacterium | reverse complement strand
CGCAGTCCGGGCACTTGCCGTCCACCAGCTGGCTCTCAGTCCAGAAGCTCTCGCAAGGGGTGCAGTACTTGCCCACATACTCGCTCTTATAAATATAACCTCTGTCGTACAGATCCTTGAAAACCTTCTGTACAGTCTTTACATGATAATCATCAGTCGTGCGGACAAAACGGTCATACTTGACATCGATGAAGTCCCAGAGCTTTTTGAAATTGCTGACGATTCCGTCAACATATTCCTTGGGAGTAATACCCTGCTCAGCAGCCTTCTGCTCGATCTTCTGACCATGCTCATCCGTTCCGGTCAGGAACATGACATCATAGCCGCGTGCTCTCTTATATCTTGCGATGCAATCGCAGGCAACCGTCGTGTAGCAGTGTCCGATATGCGGATTGCCAGACGGGTAATAAATCGGTGTTGTGATATAAAACTTTTCTTTCATAATCCGAAGAACCTCCTTGACTTACGCTAATACATGATTATAGCACAGTTGTCAGACCTCAGCAAGATTTACTTCTAATGTATTGCTCGACCGCATAAGACCTGCCCGTTCACAGGACTTGCCTCCTCGTCATCGCTCTCATCCCCGCCGGAAGCGGCTTGCGGCTGCACAAATCTCCAGTTTTCTGGGCATGGCCATCTGCGGCATGGCGTGCCCGCTGTAAAGGGCTTTGAATCCTTCTTTCTCCATCTGGCGGCAGGTTTCTTCTGCCAGCTGGATCAGGTCTTTTTTGCCGTCTGCCCGGGTCAGGATCTGCTGGGTGATGTATGCCAGGGCTGTTGCCTGCTCCGGATCTGCGATCTGCTCCACATAGCGCAGGTCTGCGCGGCCCCGGTCTATGGAAAAGCCCTCTTTCCCGCTGACCCGCAGCTTGCTTCTCTCGGAAAGCCGCAGGGGACGGACCGGTCTGACGGCGTCTTCCTTCCCGGTCATAAATGATGCTTCCTGCTCTGCCGACGCATCCGGACCTTTCTGGCTTTCTGCATGGGCTGCCGCAATCTCTTTGGCCCTCGCGGTGATATCAATGGCTTCGTAAGAATCCATCTGCAAAATGGTATCTGCTTTCTCAAAGTAGGCACCAAAGCTTCCCGCAACCAGAATCGTAGAAATGCCATAACCGGCATAGATTTCACTGATCCGCTCCAGGAAGGGGGTAATCGGTTCTTTTTCCTCCGGGATCAGCTCCCGCATCAGGGCATCCCGCATCATAAAATTGGTCGCGCTTGTATCTTCATCAATCAGAAAGACCCCGGCTCCCGCCTGAATGGCTTCCGTGATATTAGCCGCCTGCGATGTGCTGCCGCTGGCATTTTCCGTCGAAAAGTGCCTGCTGTCGGTCCCGCCGGGCAAATGATTGATAAACATCGAGATGTCGGCGTCTTCCACAATCCTGCCGTCCTCCGCCCGGATCTTCATGGCAGAAGCATCTGTCAGCACATATTCACGCCCATCCCCTGCAATGTGGTCATAGACGCCCAGCATAATAGCGTCCAGAAGAGTCGATTTCCCGTGATAGCCGCCCCCGACAATCAGGGTGATCCCTTTCCGGATCCCCATGCCCCGCAAAAGGCCGCGGTGGGGCAGCTCCATTTCTACTTCCAGCGAAGCCGGCGACTGAAAGGGAACCGCCTCTTTCATCGGCAGCTGGGACACCCCGCTCCTGCGGGGAAGGATGGATCCGTTGCCTGCAAATACGATCAGGCCGCGCCGGCCCATTTCCTCCCGGATAAAGTGCTGGTCATCCGCCAGATCTATCGCCTGCTGCAGCTTTTCCGTATCCAGATTCCTGTAAAAAAGAGTCTTCTGGACGCATTCCGGCAGATAAACAAAGAGAATCTTTTCCAGACTTTTTGCATCAATTGTCCGGCCATGTGCCGGAAATCCGATCTTCATACCCAGAAAAAGGCTGCCATCCGCAGGGTCGACATGACACATGCTCCGCTCTAAGACTTCCTGCCCCGGCCGGCTGCTCTCGATCAGACCGCTCTTACCGGACCCGCCGGCCCGGAAGCTATAGGCCCGCGCGCTGCTGTCAAACAGACGGAGCAGATGATCTTCCAGGGCTGTCTTTTTCCATTTCCGGTCATACAGACTTTCCGGAAATCCTGCCTTTTTGCCGCTGACCTCTACATGCACGGAGGACGGGGATGCAAAAGGGTCTCCCTGCACATGGTCGATGACCAGAGTGTATCCTGCAAAGTCCCACTGTCCGGTCAGATCCTTGTAAGCCGGATAGCCCCTGTGATCAATCCGGGCAAGAAGTTCCCGCAGCTGGTCAGCTGTTCCCTGCGCCCTTGCTATCTGCCTTCCCTGCCTGAGCCTGCCGCCGCCCTGTTTCTTATCATAATATGCCAAAATGATTCCTCCTCAGCGCATGATCTCATCAACTGTCGAAACGGTGATAAAGGCCTTGCCCTCAAAATCTGCCAGAATCTCACGGAGCTTCTGCAGTTCAAAATAAGTCACATAGCAGATCAGGGTCTTGTTCTGGCCGGCAATGGCCCCGTAGGAATCCATAACCGTCACGGTCTTGTTCATATCCTCCCGGATCCGCCGGATCATCTCGGTCGGATTCTGAGTAATGACCGTCACCTGCTTGATGGCCTCGAAACGGTCCGTGAAGTGGTCTATGATGGCTGTCGCGACAACGTAAACCAGGAGACTCAGCAGTGCGCTGTTCTGGTTGATCAGGACAAATACTGCAATGTATACGCCGATATTAAAAATCAGCAGCACACCGGTCATACTGTAATTCTTCTTGGTCTTTTCCGATAGCTTGGAAACGATAATATTGGCCAGAATCTCCGACCCGTCGATACAGCCGCCGAAGCGGAGGATCAGGGAAAGACCCGCGCCCAGGATGGCGCCGCCGAAGGCCACGGCAATAAAGTGCTCCACATTGAGTTCAAAGGGCATCCTTTCAAAGTAGTCCAGCCCGATCATGTAGATTACGGAACCAATTGCTGCCCGGAGGAAAAACCGTTTGCCCAGCATGAATAATCCCGCAATCAGGAAAGGCAGAAATACCACCAGCACGCAGAGGGACAGTTTGTAACCCGTCAGCTTGCTGATGATGATGGCAATACCGGCTGTACCATAGTCGATCGCATCATTGGGCAGCAGAATACAGGCTACTGAAAAACTGGCCAGCAAGGCGCCAAAAGAAATCATAATCAGGGACATCATGCTCTGTATGGCTCTTCTTATCGATTTCATAACTAATATCTCCTTATAATCGGTGCGTCATATATTTCGATATCTGAATTCTCAGCCCCGACATCAGTCCTCTGCCGGCATCAGCCCGCCGCCGGTTCCCCAGACGATGTGGGTCGCCTGGTCCATATAATCTGTCAGTTCATGTGCTCTCAGGTATTCCTCCCAGGCACTGCCGGCTCTCTCGATATCCATTACGCCGGCAAATCCCGCGCAGGCAGAAAGCTCCAGCCTGATCTTCTCCAGATCCATGACCTTTTTCTGCCAGCTCATCATGTGCTCATCTGATACCGTAAAAGCTCCGGACATGAGCGGCCGCATCATCCGGCAGGCAAAGGCAGAAGGGCTGGCGACTGCCAGACCGTCCGCGGCTGTTTTTCCTGTCAGCCCGATTTCCTGCACGCGGCTCTTCTCATACTTTCCGCCGGCCATGCCCAGTGTAAAGCAAGGCGCTTCGACCGGCTCTGCGAAAAAGCAGTGAACCGCGTCGCCAAAGAGCTGCTTGAATCCAAAGGTAATGCCGCCGGGCGCACCGCCCACCCCGCAGGGCAGATATAAGAAAAGAGGATGCTTTTTCCCGACCGGAATGCTCAGCTTGCGCAGCTGGACCAGGGTCCGCATGGCCGCTGTGGAATAGCCGAAAAAGAGGTCTTCCGAGTTCTCATCATCGATGAAAAAGCTCATTTCATCCGATTCGGAAGCCTTTCTTCCCGCAGCCACTGCCTGACTGTAATCGCCTTCATACTCTATCACTGTCACACCCTCACTGCGCAGCAGATCCTTCTTCCACTGCCTGGCGTCAGAAGACATATGGACCACCGCCTGAAAGCCCATTCTTGCGGCCGTCCTCCCGATGCTGATTCCCAGATTGCCTGTAGAACCCACCTGGATGGTGTACTGACCGTAAAATGCCTTAAACTCCTCTGAATCAATCTTTGCATAATCATCCAGAGGATGCAGAAGGCCTGCCTGCTGGCCCAGCGTTTCTGCGATCTTCAGCACCTCATGAATGCCTCCCCGGGCCTTGACCGACCCGGCAATGGGCAGACGGGCATCGTCTTTTACAAAAACCCTGCCCCGGATCCCGGCGCCTTCCCCGTTCATATATTCTTTCATGGCAGGGATCTCAATCAGCTGGGACTCGATCACGCCCCTCTTGGCTGCTGTCTCCGGAAATGCCTTGGCAATATATGGCATAAAACGCATAAAGCGGTTCTGCGCCGCTTTCATATGTATAAATTTATATCCGTTTATCACACTGCCTGCTTCGGTCTGCTCCAGTTCAGGATTCAGCCAGAGCAGCTCCTGACGTTTTTGCAATTGTTCCAGAACCGTTTCTCTATTCATCCTATTATCCGCTCCTTCCGGTCCTATTTTTCCCGTTTTCACAGAATATAATCATTATAACATGAAGTATCAGTTTTTTTATTGAAATTTTCCCGTGTCCGCGTTACAATGATTTCGTAAGATTTTGTATATCAGACTCTAAAAGGAGGAATTACATTTGAAAGGTTTAGCAAAGTTTTTAGGCGTTTTATATGCCATCTTTTTCTGGATCATGGTTCTTGTAACAATCCTGATTGCAGCCGCCACTGTTCTGATTTTTATCGGACTTGATATCTCTTTCATCCGTGAAGCCATAGAGAAAGGCGCCATTTCAGTTTCCAGCCTGCAGAACTATACACCAGAGATGATTGCCCAGTTCCGTATGCCGCTCACCTTTTTAATGGTTGGCGTTGTCATCCTGATGCTCCTGGCCCTGATCGTTATCCGCAGTGTCCGCAAGGCTCTTAAAGAGACTGGCCGCGGAACTCCTTTCTCCATGGTTACAGTGAAGTCTCTGCGCACAGCAGGTATTGTTTCCCTGATTTCTTTTGTTCTCGGAATCGTCTTCCCGATTGCCGCAATTTTCCTCTTCAAGGATATTCCGGACGTACAGTCTTCGACAACAACGTTCATTACCGAAGGCGGCTCCCTGATCAGTGCGCTCATCTATTTCCTGCTCTCTGGAGTAGCCAAGTACGGAAACAGCCTTGCTCCGGATGAGGATGTCTTCTCTGCTCCTCCTGTTGCCGGTGATTACGACGACACAGAGACCTATTGATTTTTCAGATACTGCATACATGCGCAGGAACTGCCGCTTTGTGGGGTTCCTGCGTTTTTCTTTACAAACCGGAGACCTGCCATGAAATATCTGCTCGCCGCGATCAACGCCAAATACATCCATTCCAGCCCTGCTGTCTATCTGCTGCGGGACTCTGTTCCTCCTGCCCTCAGGGGGCTTGTCGGGATTGCCGAATATACCATCAACGAATATCCGGACCAGATTCTGGCCTCTGTTTTCCGTAAAAAACCGGACCTGCTTGCCATTTCCTGCTATATCTGGAATGAACGCTGCGTCGACTGGCTGCTCCCGGAGCTTGCCAAAGTTCTTCCGGACACGCAGATCTGGCTGGGCGGACCGGAAGTCTGCTACCGGGGCAGACAGGTTCTGGAACAATACCCGTCTGTCACAGGCGTCTTTCTGGGAGAGGGAGAAGTCTCCTTCCCGGCTCTGGCAGAGGCTCTGGAAAATGGATCCGGGACTCTGAAAAATGTTCCGGGCATCCTTGTCCGCCAGGCAGACGGAAGCTTTCTGGAAACGGCTCCCGCTCCGGTCGCCGATCTGGACAGCCTGCCCTTTATCTATGACGACCTGACCCCTTTTGAAAACCGCATCCTCTACTACGAGAGCAGCCGCGGATGTCCATTTTCCTGCGCCTACTGCCTCTCCTCCCGGGAAGAAGGCCTGCGCTTTAAAAGCCTCCCGGTTGTATTCGATCAGCTGCAGTTTTTCCTGGACCACCAGGTCCGCCAGGTCAAATTTCTGGACAGGAGCTTTAACTGCGGCCAGGAGCGGACTCTGGCCATCTGGTCTTACCTGAAAGAGCATGACAACGGCGTCACCAACTTCCATTTTGAGCTGGAGCCTCAGCTCCTGACAAAGGATGAAGTCGATTTTCTGCAGACCCTCCGTCCCGGTCAGGTCAAAGTGGAGATCGGCGTGCAGACGACCAATGAAAAAGCCCTGGCAGCCCTGGGGCGCAGGGCAGACTTTGCAAAGCTCTCACGAGATGTCTCCGCCCTCCTGGCTCCCGGCAATATCCACGTCCACCTGGACCTGATCGCAGGCCTTCCCTTCGAAGACCTGGCCTCTTTCCGGCAATCTTTTAATGATGTCTACCGTCTGCATCCCAACGAGCTGCAGCTGGGCTTTCTCAAAGTCCTGCACGGGACGCCCATCAAAGAGCAGGCCGCCCGCTTTGGAATCTCTTACCTGGACAAGGCTCCTTACGAGGTCCTTTCCACAAACTGGCTGACCTACGAGGAGATCATCCATCTCAAACAGGTCGAAGAGGTCCTGGAAGTCTATTACAACAGCGGCCAGTTCTCCGCCGCCATGCGGGTTCTGGAAGAATCTTTCCCGGATCCTTTTGCCATGTATGAAGCCCTGGCAGACTATTATGACAGAAATGGATTATTCGTGCAGACGCCCGCAAGGATCCGACGCTACACGATCCTGCTGGACTTCATCAAAGAGCAGCTGGCCGGCAAAGATACGGCCCTCTTTGAAGAGCTCCTGACCTGGGATCTCTACCTGCGGGAAAATATGAAAAGCAGGCCGTCTTTTGCCCCGCCCAGGGTCTATCAGAAACGGCGGGAAGACCTGCATGAAGAGATTTTTCACTATCCGGTCCATCAGATCAGACCCTTCGGCAGCAATCCTCTGCCGGACAGGCTGCGGGAGACCGGAGACTTTCGGGTCCGTTTTGACTACAGCCGGCGGGATCCTGTCACAAGAAACGCGTCAATTGAACTCCTCCGGGAGATATGATAAAATACGGATAAGAATATCATGCTTCTCCCTTCCGGGAAGCAAGCAGACTATATACCAATAGAAGGATTTGGGGGTACTGATCATGAACAAGAAAATCGGCGTGCTCGGCGCAGGGACATGGGGGATGGCCCTGGCCCGTCTGCTCAGCAATAATGGCAATGATGTAACGGTCTGGTCCGCGCTGGAACGTGAGGTAAAAGAGTTCTCCGAGACCCGCAGGCATCCCAATCTGCCCGGCATGGAGATTCCGGCCTCTATTGTTTTCACCGCCAGTATAGAAGAAGTATGCACAGACAAAGATCTGCTGCTTTTCGTGGTCCCTTCCGTCTATGTACGAAATACGGCCCGCCAGGCAGCCGCCTTTATTCCGGACGGCCAGCTGATTGTAGATGCCGCAAAAGGCATCGAACCGCAGACCCATCTGACCATGACCCAGGTCATTGAAGATGAGCTTTCCAGGGCAGAAAATCCCAGGAGCGTCCGCCTCATAGCCCTGTCCGGCCCCACACACGCGGAGGAAGTGGCACTGGACATGCCGACCACGATCGTATCCGCATCGCCGGATGAAGAAGCAGCTGCCATCGTTGCGCAGACCTTCAGCAGCAGCTTTATGCGGGTCTATACCAATACGGACCAGCGGGGCGTAGAGCTGTGCGGAGCCCTGAAAAATGTCATCGCCCTGGCCGCAGGTATTTCTTCCGGCCTCGGCTACGGAGACAATGCCAAAGCCGCCATCATCACCCGCGGCATCCACGAAATCGCCCGTCTGGGCACTGCGCTTGGCTGTGAAGCCCGCACCTTTACCGGTCTGGCCGGCATCGGTGACCTGATCGTCACTGCCACCAGCATGCACAGCCGCAATAACCGCTGCGGTATTCTGCTGGGCAAAGGCATGAAGGCAGAAGACGCCATCCGCGAAGTCGGCATGGTCGTTGAGGGCATCAATGCCCTGCCTGCCACCATGGAACTGAGCAGACAGTACGGCGTAGACATGCCGCTGGCCCAGGCTGTTGACCAGATTGTAAATCACGACCTTCCCGCCTCAGCCATTCTGGAAAGGCTCATGAGCCGGGATATGAAAAACGAACTTCTTTAGGAGCAACATGAAAAAGACTATCCTATCTGCTATTTTAAGCATCACGCTGCTGACGGCACTCTTTCCGTCAGCAGTTTTTTCTTCTCAGGATGAATCTAATGCAACCAACGCTGCCGCGGAGACCTTCCTCACCGAAACAGCAGAGCATCCGGCGGAAACAGAGACCACTGAAGCAGCAATCCTTCTGGCTGAAACGGAAACCGCAGCAGCCGAAACTGCTCCGCCTGAAACCGCAGAGGAAACTGCCCTGGCTGAAACTGTGATTGGGGAAACCGTTCTCACGGAAACCGCAGCGGCCGAAGCTTCCGCCGCAGCAGATCCTTCTGTCATCAACATCTCCAAATCTGTCATCATGAATGAGTATGGCGGCGATGCGACCACCCCCATCAGCAATGCCCTCAAGGAGGCAGAGCAAAATGCCACGGAAGAGCTTCCTTATATCATCACCGTTGACCCCGGCAGCTATACCTTGAGCTACGCCCTGCGGGTCAGCTCCTATACCACCCTTAACCTGACCGGCGTCACCCTGACCCAGACCTCCTCTGACCAGAACATGCTCCGCATCGGCAGCTATTTCGGGGTAGATGAGCGGGGATACTGCTATAAGGACATCACCCTCATCGGCGGTACCTTTGACCAGCAAAATAACGGAACCGTTGCCGTCAAAGGAGCCCACGCCCAGAATCTGACCATCGAGGGCATGACCGTGAAAAACACGCACAATGCCCACCTCATGGAATATGCCGGCGTCAAGGGACTGACCATCCGCGGCTGCACCCTGCAGAATCAGACCATCGACAAGAGCCACCTCTACTACGAGGCCATCCAGCTGGACATCCTGGTTCCCGAACATTTCATCAATTATACCTATGAAGCCCTGCCTAACAGCAATATTCTGGTGGAAGACTGCCATTTCCTCAATGTACCCAGAGGCTTCGGCAGCCACACCGCCATTTTAAATGAGCCTGTAAACGGGGTCTCCATCAAGGGCTGCACCTTCCAGAACTGTGACAGCACGGCCATCCAGGGTCTCAACTGGAACAATGTGGAAATCACCGGAAATACCATTACCGGCTGTACCAGAGCCATTGCCCTCTACTGCATCATGGACAAAGCAAAAGCCAGCTTCCCTGTTTCCTATTTTTCCACCATTGATTCCGTGACAAGCGCAGATACCTCCACCCAGTCCAGCAAATATGTCGAATCCCGCAGTACCAATTCCAATATCAGGATTCAGAATAACACCATCACAGTACGGGGAATCGATCCCTATACTACTTACAGAAAAGTGGCTATTTCCGTGCAGGGAGACACCCTGACTTCTGCCGTCCCCCAATACAGTGACGACAAAAGCGGCAATATTCCCGCCGGTAACTATTACCTTTCCGGCGTTTCTATCCTGAATAATACCCTGCAGACAGAGGGCGACGGGATCCGGGCTGTCAACGCCAGAAAAGTCAAGATCGACGACAATACGGTAAATACCGCGGTCGCATCCGGAGATACGACTGCCTATTACGGCATTCATCTGTCCACCAACGCATCCGCCCTGACCGTCTCCAAAAACACCGTCAACAAGCCGGTTTCCAACGGGATCATGGTCAACAGCGGCAGCCACGGCGGTACCATTTCCGGCAATGAGATCGTCTCTCCTGCCAAATACGGCATCGACATCGAGTCGGCCACATCTGACAAGATCGATGGCAATACCATCTCCTCCCCTGCTGTCATCGGAATCTTTGCCTACAGCAAGGGGGCTGCCGGCAATATTACCAACAATACCATCACTTCCCCCGGCAAGTACGGAATCTCTCTGAGTGAACATTCCTCCGCCGGAAGCATCAATGGCAACCGGATCACGGATTCTCCCAATGCGGCCATCCTGGTCACACACAACTCGTCGGCAGAAAGGATCACAGCCAATTCCATCAAAAATACCGGCTGGCACAGCATCGGCGTGACCATTTCCTCGACCGTAAACTATATCACCAACAACTCCATCAGCGTGCCGGGTGACTACTACGGAATCGCTGCCGTGTCGCAGTCAAAGGTCAAAAACATGTACGGCAACAAGGTCAGATCCTCCAAAAAGGCAGCCTACAGCATCTCCAGTGATTCCTCCACATCCACCTCGGCAGCCAACCTGGCCACCAATACCGTCACAAGCAGCGCCAGTGCAAAAATCACCCGTCTGGTACTAGACAGAGCCAGCGCGGAGCTTGCGACCAGCGTTTCATCGGAAAAGAAAAGCAGTCTCACGATCACAGCTACCATTGCAAATGCAGATTCTGCTTCGACCAAGGCCAAATGGACCTCCAGCGACCCTTCCGTCGCAACTGTAGACTCTTCCGGCAAAGTAACTGCCTGGAAATACGGGAAGACGACCATCACAGCGACAGCAAATGACGGCAGCGGCGTCAAATCCACCTGCACCATCCAGACCCGTTTTTATGATGTAGCCGGATCTCCCAACAAGAGCGCGTCCAATTACCAATACTACTACAACCCAGTCTACTGGGCCGCCGAGGCCGGCATCACAACCGGCTACAATAAAGTATATTTCGGTCCGGACAGAAACTGCGCGCGGCGGGAGCTCATGATCTTCCTCTGGAGACTGAAAGGATCCCCTGTGAGCGCTTCCTACCCTGATCCGGCCGCCCAGTTCAATGACATGGACTCCTTTACCCCCTCCTCTGCCGCATACAAGGCAGTGGCCTGGGCGGTAGCGACCGGTATCACAAAAGGCTATGCAGACGGCGGCTTCCATCCGGATGACAGCGTCACCCGCAAGGACACCCTGATCATGCTCTACCGGGCAGCCGGCAAGCCAGCCGTGAGCGGGACGATCACATTTCCCGATGTCCTGGATCTGGGCCTGTCCGCAAAGAGTGATACCTACCGGGCCATCCTGTGGGGGTCCTCCATCGGCATCACCAGCGGCTACTCCGACGGCAATTTCCAGCCCATGACCAACTGTCTGCGGGAACACATCGTAACCTTCCTCTACCGGTATCATTCAAAGGTAAAATAAAAATAAGCGGCATGCTTGGTCAGCGCACGCCCGGCTCCAATATGACTTTATGCCGGCTTCTCTAAAAGAAGCCTATGAAGCATAGCAGAAAAGGAGACAGGGGACGGTTCTGCGTCTCCCCCTAGAGGGAGACACAGAACCGTCCCCTGTCTCCTGTTTACAGTGCGTTGATGTAACGGATGGCCGCCATGGCTTTATTCATCTTGTATTACTGCGATTGTACCGTCATATTCAAAGCTATTATCATAAATAAACTCCGGAGCGCAGTCAATTTCGCCATTTTCCCATGTTGGAACGCCATGCTCAATCACACAATTGGCAAAGATTGCTTCGTCTTTTAATGGTTCAAACACTTCACCCTTCAGCATAAGGGCATCAAATAATCTCGTTTCCCCATTGTTAAAAAGAACTAGCATCATGTAATCCTTCAGTATTTTCACACGTTCAACCCTTATCTGCTGA
>CAMMZE010000016.1 GCA_946529195.1 uncultured Lachnospiraceae bacterium | reverse complement strand
AGAACATCGCAGCTGCTCAGGCAGTTGCAAACGGCGGCAAGGTTATTGCTGTTGCAACTTGCGAAGATTGCGTAAAGGCAGGCATCGAATATGGTGCTGATTGCGGTGTTGTTCTGGAAGGCGCTCAGTTTGAGTCCTACAATGCTGACGTTATGGCAGATGCTGTTGCCCAGCTTGTAAAAGAGTTCGACGCAGCTGCTGTATTTACTGGTGCTACCCCTGTAGGTAAGGACCTGGTTCCCCGTATCGGTGCTAAACTTGAGGCAGGCGCTCTCAACGATGTTGTAGCTCTTGCACTTGACGGCGATGCTATCAAGTTCACCATTCCCGCATACAGCGGCAGCATCCTTACCGATGTTGAGATCGAGACTCCTGTAAAGGTTGTTTCCATCCGTGGCGGCTCTGTTCCGAAGAATGCTCCGGAAGCTGGCAAGGCAGGCGAGATCGTTAAGAAGGCAATCACTGTTGCTGATGACGCTATCAAGTTCTGCGTTAAGAATGCTGTTCAGGAAATCGCTGAGTCTGTTAACCTTGAGGAAGCAGAAGTTATCGTTTCCGGCGGACGTGGAATGGGCAATGCTGAGAACTTTGCAGCTCTGAAAGAGCTTGCAGATCTTTGCGGCGGCGTGATCGGATGTACAAGACCTGTATATGAGGAAGGCTGGATCAGCCGTGCTCATCAGGTAGGACAGTCCGGTAAGATCGTTGCTCCGAAGGTATACTTCGCATTCGGTATCTCCGGTGCTACTCAGCATGTATCCGGTATGATCGGTTCCGGTTATATCGTAGCTGTTAACAAAGATGAAGACGCTCCGATCTTTGATGTAGCGGATGTCGGCATCGTTGGCAATGCTATGGATGTACTTCCGGTTATGATCGAGGAGATCAAGAAGCTGAAAGCATAAGCCATTTCAATGCATCAACATGAAATGATACAGGGCGGGACTTCCATCCGGAAGCCCCGCCTTTTTTAATGTGATCATTTAGAAGTTGACCAATTGATTGAATTGTTTTAAGATAAAAAGAGAAAATTATCCTTGAAAGGAATGTACACTATGCTTGAAAAAATCAAAGAAATATTAGCAGCTGAACTTGAGATTGATCCCTCTGTCATCAATCTGGAGACACGCTTTAAGGAAGACCTTGCAGCCGATTCTTATACTCTTTTCGGTCTGGTTCTGGATCTGCAGGACGAGTACGGATTTGAGATTCCTCCTGAAAAGTTTGAGGAGCTGACAACCGTCGGTAAGGTAATTGACTATTTAAAAGAAGCAGGGATTGAAGCATAAATGTCAGAACCTGTTATTTATTTAAGAAAGGGAGAGGGGCGCACGCTTAAAGCAGGCGGAAGCTGGGTCTATGACAATGAGATTGCTTCTGTCAGCGGTTCTCCTGATAAAGGCGACATCGTAAAAGTACGGGATTTTGATGAATATGCTATGGGATCCGGCTTTTATAATCCGGATTCCAGGATTGCGGTCCGCATGCTGACCAGAGATCCATCCAGGCAGATTGATGATGCCTTTTTCCGTGAAAGGCTTACTTTTGCATGGGAACACAGAAAGAAAACGGTAGATACCTCCTCCTGCCGTATAGTATTCGGAGAGGCGGACTATCTTCCGGGACTGGTCATTGATAAGTATTCAGATGTTCTGGTACTTCAGGTTTCTGCAGCCGGGATGGACCGGATCAAATACCGCATAGCGGATATGATGAAAGAGATTCTTGCCAAAGACGGGATCCGGATCCGGGGGATTTTTGAGAGAAGTGACGGGAAATACCGCGATCAGGAAGGTCTTCCCAGGGTGAAAGATTTCATTGGAGAAGCATTTCCGACGGATGTTCCCATCACAGAAAACGGAGTATCTTACCTGGTCGATGTCCGGGACGGACAAAAGACCGGTTTCTTTCTGGACCAGAAATATAACCGTCTGTCCATTCATCAGATCTGCAAAGGAGCCCGCGTTCTGGACTGCTTTACCCATACCGGATCCTTTGCCTTAAATGCCGGAATTGCAGGTGCTGCGGAAGTGACAGGCGTGGATGCCTCGGAAACAGCCATCAGACAGGCTGAGAAAAACTGTGCTCTGAATCATCTGGAGGACAGAGTCCGTTTTCAGACTGCAGATGTATTTGCCCTGCTTCCGGAATTGCTGGAAAAAGGGCAGACCTATGATGTGGTCATTCTGGATCCGCCGGCTTTTACCAAGTCGCGTGATTCTATCAAAAAGGCCATAAAAGGTTACCGTGAGATCAACCGCAAGGGTATGATGCTCGTCAGAAACGGCGGGTACCTGGTGACCTGTTCCTGTTCCCATTTTGTGGATTATGAGATGTTTACGGAAATGCTCCGTCAGGCTGCTGCCAGCACCCATAAAGTGCTCAGACAGGTGGAATACCGCACCCAGTCGCCGGATCATCCCATCCTCTGGGGAGCGCAGGAATCCTATTATCTTAAGTTTTATATATTCCAGGTGATGGACAGGCAATGATCTATAAAGGAAAAGAGATTACACCGGGACTGGAGCGAATCGAGCGCCTGATGGCGCTCCTTGGCCATCCCGAAGAGGCGGTCCGCACGATCCATATTGCCGGGACCAACGGGAAAGGGTCTGTCGGCTCTTTTATTGTATCTATTTTACAGGAAGCAGGATACAGGGTTGGTCATTTTCACACGCCGGCACTTATTTCAACGGAAGATGAAATCCGGATCAATGGACAGGCTATTTCCAAAGAAGACCTTGCTGCTTATGAGAAAAAGATTGCTGCGGCAGGTGAGGATTCTTTCTTTCAGGAATATGGAAGGCCATCTCCCTTTGAGACAGAAACAGCCGCGGCCTTTTTGTATTTTCAGGAAAGAAACTGTGATCTGGCAGTGATCGAATGCGGTATGGGAGGCAGGATGGATGCCACAAATGTGATTGTCCATCCGGCTGTCTCAGTACTGACGCAGATTGGTCTGGATCATATGGATTATCTTGGGACAAGTCTGTCAGAGATCGCTGCGGAAAAGTGCGGGATCATCAAGAGCGGATGCCCGGTCATCGCTTTATCCGGAACAGAGGAAGTCTGTGATCAGATACGCCAGACGGCGGATCGCAAAGGCTGCAGTCTTTGTTTTGTGACGGAAAATGCAGTCCGAAGGATATCCCTGGATATTGAAAAAGGGCAGGTATTTGATTTTGAAGAAATGAAAGGCCTGCAGATCCAGTCTCCGGCCTCATACCAGCTGATCAATGCCGCACTGGCAATAAAGGCAGTACTGGAGCTTGGCGATCTGAAACCGGATGAGGCAAGTATCCGAAGCGGCTTGAGCAAAATGACCTGGCCTGCCCGCTTTGAGATCATACAGACAGACCCTTTGATCATTTATGACGGGGCCCATAATCCTGCTGCCGCCAGGCAGCTCAGGGAATCCGTGAGACAGCTGATACCGGACCGTGATCTGATCCTGATCATGGGCGTTCTGGCAGATAAGAATTATCAGGAAATACTGGCCATTCTTTCTGAAACCGGCAGCAGACTCATAACCTTTGCGCCTGATTCTGTCCGTGCCCTGCCTGCGCAGGATCTGGCAAAAGCGGCTCAGGGTTTATTTGAAAGCATCTATGCCGCGGCATCTCTTAAGCAGGCCTGGGACCAGTATGAAATATGGAAATCGGAAATGCCGGAGAATACAGCCGCCATCCAGTGCGGAACTCTGTCAGCGTACAGAGATTTCTGCAGAGTCACCGAAAAATACCGGAAATAATAAGGGGAAGATATGGACAGAGTTGGGCAGATCATGACAAATCCGCTGTATAAGGACACGATGGAAAAGATCCGCAATTGTGAAAAAGGCAGGATCTTTTGTCTGCATGGACTGCAGCACTGCCTGGATGTCGCGAGGATTGCCTTTATCATCAATCTGGAAGAAGAGATGCACATCAGGAAAGACCTCATATACGGGGCTGCCCTCCTGCATGATATCGGAAGAGCCAGTGAGTACAGGGATGGGATTCCGCATGAGGAAGCCGGCTATATGCTGGCACAGGAAATCCTGAAACAAACGGACTATGATCCGCAGGAACAGCAGGAGATTCTGAAGGCAGTCCATGATCACAGGGGAATGCCCGAGGCACAGATACCGGGAACCCTTTCCGGCCTGATCAAAAAGGCAGATAAACTGTCACGTCTTTGCTTTGACTGCCAGGCGGAGGAAGAGTGTTTCTGGCCGGACAGCAAGAAGAATAAGACAATTCTGGTCTGATGAAGGAGCAAAAAAGGATGAGAATCGGCGCAAGAGATTTTGATACAGAACATCATACCTATCTGATGGCTATCGTAAATGTAACGCCGGATTCTTTTTACGAGGGAAGCCGGCATACAGATCCGGATGATCTGGTCCGGACAGTCCTTCGCATGGAAAAAGAAGGGGCAGACCTGATCGATCTGGGAGCGGAATCAACCAGACCGGGCCATATTGCCGTGAGTGAGCAGGAAGAAATGGATCGTCTGCTCCCGGCTCTTGAGCTGATCAGGGAAAATACGGACATCCCGGTCTCCGCAGATACCACAAAAGCAGCTGTTGCCCGGGAGGCTCTTGCAGCCGGATGTAATCTGATCAATACGGTTGAGGGGCTGATTGATGCGGAGATGGCAGCTTATATCAGGGAGGCGGGCGCAGCCTGCTGCCTGATGCATAACCGGAAAGAGCCTGTCTATGCTGATTTTGCCGCAGATTTTCAGGAGGATATGAAGCAGATTTTTGCCAATGCTCTGTCCCTTGGAATTTCCAAAGACCGGATCATTCTGGATCCCGGGATCGGCTTTGCCAAAAGCACAGAGCAGAATCTGATGGTCCTGCAGAAGATGAAAGAATGGATGATCCCCGGTATTCCGTGGCTTCTGGGCACTTCCCGCAAATCTGTTATCGGCAATACACTGGGACTTCCCGCCGGGGAGAGATTGGAAGGGACACTGACTACGACGGTATTGGCTGTTATGGCCGGCTGCAGTTTTGTCCGGGTTCATGACGTTAAGGAAAACAAGCGCTGCATTCTGATGACCGAGGCCATTCGGGACTGTGGGCGCTGACAGGAGGGATCATATGGATCATATCGGAATCAGAAGACTGGAAATCTATGCCTATCACGGCTGCCTTCCGGAGGAAAATGAACTGGGGCAGAAGTTTTATGTGACGGCCGATTTGTATCCGGCAGCGGGATGCTTCGCGGAAAGCGACCTGCTTGAGGACAGTGTCAATTATGATGATGTATGCAGGAATATCCGCAAGTGGATGACAGATAAGCGTTTCCGTCTGATTGAGACCTGTGCTTCCTATCTGGCAGAGAATATCCTCATCCATTATCCCCAACTGGGAAGAGCCCATGTTACAGTCGAAAAGCCCCAGGTCCCTGTTCCTTATCCGGTGGAAACTGTCCTGGCAAGTGCAGACCGGTCCTGGCACCGGGTTTATATTGGCCTGGGAAGCAATCTGGGCGACCGGAAAGAATATCTGGAAAAGGCCATCTGGCAGCTGAATCATACTGCAGCAGTCAAAATGAGAAAGCTCTCCTCAGTCTATGAAACAGAAGCTTACGGATTTACGGATCAGCCTCCTTTCCTGAACGCCTGCGCGGCACTGGATACCTGGCTGTCACCGGAAGCATTACTGGATTTGCTTCATCAGATCGAAGCTTCTCTGGGAAGAGTCAGGAATATGCACTGGGGTCCCCGGACCATTGATCTGGACATTCTTTTTTATGACAGGGAAGTGATTGATACGGAGAATCTTCATATTCCGCATATTGACATGGCCAACCGGCTCTTTGTATTGACACCGCTGGCAGAAATTGCTCCTTTTTACCGTCATCCAATCAGTCAGATTACAGTAGATGAGATGCTGCAGAATCTTCAGAAAAGCATAAAGGATCAGAAGTGATTATGGATATCAGAGATTTGCGAAAAGCGCTGAACGAGACCGATCAGGCTCTTACCAGTCTGTATCAGAAGCGCCTGGCCATCACAGAGCAGGTAGCCCTCAGCAAGATAGAAAGCGGTAAGGCCGTTCTGGATCAGGAGAGGGAGCTGCAGGTCCTTGCCCAGGCAGCGGAAAGAGCTGACAGCCTGCAGGATAAAAAGAGTGTCAGAGCCCTCTATAAGCATATTATGAATGTCAGCAGAAATCGTCAGTATGAACTGATCGCTGAAAAGAGCGGGGAGGATTTTGGCTTTGAGAAGGCAACGATTAAAAAAGAAGGTGCCAGAATCGTCTATCAGGGAGTAGAAGGGGCCTACAGCTATCAGGCTGTGGCCGGATATTTCGGTTCGGTTGAAAATGCCTATCATGTCCCTGCCTTTGAAGATGTCATGAAAGAGATTGCTGCAGGAAGGGCTGATTACGGCATACTGCCGGCGGAAAACAGCTCGACAGGCATTATAACCCAGGTCTATGACCTGCTGAACGCTTATGACGTCTGCATTGCAGCCAAATATGTCGTCCGCGTGGAACATGCCCTTCTGGGAATTCCGGGAGCTGACATCACTTCTGTGAATAAAGTGTATTCGCACCCTCAGGGGCTTCTCCAGTGCAGCAGGTTCCTGACAGAGCATGCCGACTGGAATCAGATCAGCATGAAAAATACTGCCGTGAGCGCCCAGAAGATCCTTGAGGACGCAGATCCGTCACAGGCGGCCATCTGCAGTCCAAAGGCTGCCGGTATTTACGGGCTGGAGATCCTGCAGGAGAATATCAGTGATAACAACAACAATTCAACACTGTTTCTGATCCTGACCAGCAGGAAAGGTTATGAAAAAGATGCCAATGAGATCAGCATTTCCTTTATAGCCCCTCATGAAACAGGAAGCCTTTATCAGATCCTTGGCTTTATCAACAATAACAATCTGAATATGACCAAGATCGAATCGCGTCCCATTGCAGGCGAGAAATGGAAATACAGATTCTTTATTGACTTTATCGGAAGTCTCAGGGATCCTTCTGTCCGCGGGGCATTGACTGCAATACGGGAGGAGACAGACCAGTTTAAGATACTCGGAAACTATATCAGAGTGAATTGAGGAAAAGAAAATGGCTTTGAAAACATTTGCGGCGATCCATGTAGGATCCGGAGAGGTTTATCTGAAAATATTTGAACTGTCCCGCAAATCAGGGCTGCAGGTCATAGATTATGCCCGCTATTATATCGAGCTTGGCGGCGACACATTCTCAAAAGGATATATCAGTCATGAACTGGTGTATGAGCTGTGCAGCGTGCTGAAGGGCTTTCGCATCAAGATGGATGAATACGGGATCACGGATTATGTGGCTTATGCAGGAAGTGCTGTTCGGGAGGCAGGAAACTGCGAGCTGATCCTGGACCAGATCCGGATCAGAACCGGCCTGAAAGTCACCTGTGTAGATAATGCGGAGCAGAGTTTTCTGATGCTCAAAGCGGCCGCCGGAAGCATTCCCTCTTTTGAAAAGCTGATCCGGGAAGGCGCGGTCATTGTAGACATGGGAGCAGGAAGCCTGCAGGTTACCATCTACGATGCGGGAAAGCTGATTTTCACACATGCCTTTAAGCTGGGCGCGCTGAGAATCCGGGAACTGCTCAGTGATCTGGAAAGCCAGACTTCGGATTTCAATTCTGTCATGAATGATTATGTCGGAAATGAGTTTGATACCTTTTCGGCTATGGTAGAGGAAACTTCCGGGATCGCTCATCTGATCGCGATTGGTGAGGAGGTCTATCCGGTCCTGGCCATTACCAGAACAGAGGGAGAAACGGGAAGTTTCAAGCCGGAAAAGCTGGATCAGTATTATGACAGGATCAAGAATATGGGATTCGATGAAATCGCAGAAAAATATGCCATTCCCTTTGAGGCGGCCACTCTGATTAAGCCGGAGATGGTTGTTTATGCCAGTCTGCTCCGTGTCATGCATGCAGATATGATCTGGTTCAGCCGCGTCAATTTATGCGACGGTATTGCTGCAGAATATTTCGAGAGCCAGAATACTTTAAAAGCCGGACATGATTTTACAATGGATATCCGCAATCATGCCAGGGCGATTTCTGCGCATTATAACTGTGACAATATACATACGGATAATGTTTGCAGGCATGCCATGAATATTTTTGACGGACTGCAAAAGTTTGCAGTACTCAGTGCCAGGGACAGGCTTCTTCTGGAGATTGCCTGCCTGTTGCATGACAGCGGAAAATATGTCAATATGTCTGCCGGGGCAGAATTCAGCTGGTATATCGTGATAGCGACTGAATTTGTCGGTATCTCTCTGGCAGAAAAACAGATCATTGCCGGAATCATCCGCTATCATACCTGGTCCGAGATTCCCATGCCCGGAGATCTGGAAATCAGTATGGGGCATGATGACTATATCCGTATGCTGAAGCTGGCTGCGATTCTGCGCATCGCGCGCGCTATGGACAGAAGCCACAAGCAGAAGATTAAAAAGACCGCGATTACAGCAAAGGACAAAAAGCTGGTGATCCGGGCAGATACGATCAATGATATCACACTCGAACAAAGCATGGTGGATGAAAAAGCAAGCTACTTTGAGGCTGTTTACGGATTAAGACCGGTACTCCGGATGAAAAAGAGGTAGAGAATCATGAATGATCAGTTTAGGAAAGCATCCAATTACAGAAACAGGGAACTGAGCTGGCTGGAGTTTGATAATCGTGTTCTGGGCGAGGCAAGGGATAAGTCTCTGCCTCTGTTTGAGCGCCTGAAATTCCTGAGCATCACTTCTTCCAATCTGGATGAGTTTTTCATGATCCGTGTGGCGTCTCTGAAAGATATGGTAAATGCCGGTTATCAGAAAAAGGATATCGCCGGCATGACCGCCCAGGAGCAGATCGATCAGATCAGTGAGAGGACACATGAGCTTGTAGCCCTCCAGTACAGTACCTACAACCGGTCTTTTCTGCCGGCCCTCCGCCAGAATCATTTTATCATTGTAGATAAATATGAGGATCTGACTCCGGAACAAAAGATCTTTGCGGACAGCTATTTTACCAGAGAGGTTTACCCTGTCTTAACACCTATGGCAGTGGACTCCTCCAGGCCATTCCCTCTGATCCGTAACAAGACGCTCAATATAGGAGCCCTGATCCGTGATAACAGCACAAGCGGCAAAAAATATGATTTTGCCACGGTACAGGTGCCTTCTGTTTTGCCGCGCTTTGTGACCATCCCCTCTGCGCAGGAAGGCGATGTGACCATCATCCTGCTGGAGCAGATCATAGAAGGAAATATTCAGAAACTCTTTCTGGGATATGAGGTTCTCTGCGCCCATCCCTACCGGATCATGCGAAATGCCGACCTTTCTATCGATGAGGATGAAGCGGCCGACCTTCTCAAGGAGATCCAGAAACAGCTCAAGAGAAGACAGTGGGGCGAAGTGATCCGCCTGGAAGTAGAAGATCATGTAGATAAGAGATTATTAAAAATCCTGAAAAAGAACCTGGAGATCAAAGACAGCGCCATTTATCTGATCAGCGGACCGCTGGATCTGACATTCCTGATGAAGGTCAGCGGGATGGAAGGCTTTGAACACCTCCGCTATCCCAAATATATCCCCCAGCCGGTACCGGGTATGAATACAGAAGAAGACATCTTTTCTCAGATCAGAGACCATGATATCCTCCTGCATCATCCCTACTACACCTTTGATCCGGTTGTTAATTTTGTCAGACAAGCCTCCGTTGACCCGGATGTCCTTGCCATCAAGCAGACCCTCTACCGTGTCAGCGGCAATTCTCCCATTATCGCGGCACTGGCTGCGGCAGCAGAGAATGGCAAGCAGGTAACCGTCCTGGTGGAGCTCAAAGCCAGATTTGATGAGGAAAACAATATCATATGGGCAAAGATGCTGGAAAAATCCGGCTGCCATGTCATTTACGGACTGCGCGGTCTGAAAACACACAGCAAAATTACCCTTATAGTACGCCGGGATGAGGACGGCATCCGCCGTTATGTTCATCTGGGAACAGGAAACTACAATGACCAGACGGCCAAGCTGTACACGGATATGGGTCTTCTGACCTGCAGCAGGCCCATCGGTGAGGATGCTACAGCGGTCTTTAATATGATCTCCGGCTATTCCGAACCGGAAAAATGGAACAAGCTTGCCGTGGCTCCTTATTGGCTGCGCAAAAAGTTTATGTTCCTGATCAGAAGGGAGACGGAAAATGCCTTAAACGGCAAACCCGCCCGCATCATTGCCAAGATGAATTCTCTCTGTGACGCCCCGATCATTGCTGCTTTGTATGAAGCTTCCTGCGCCGGTGTGCAAATCGATCTGATCATCCGCGGAATCTGCTGCCTCAAGGCCGGTATCCCGCAGCTGAGCGAGAACATCCATGTACGTTCGATCGTAGGCAATTTCCTGGAGCACAGCCGTATCTTTTACTGCTGGAATGACGGATTTGAGGAAATCTATATGGGAAGTGCCGACTGGATGCCCAGAAACCTGGACAAACGTGTTGAAATCATGTTCCCTGTCGAGGATGAAGCCTGCAAGGAAGAAGTCAAACATATTCTGCAGCTGCAGCTGGAGGACAATGTAAAGGCTTCCATCCTGCAGCCGGACGGGACTTACACGAAGATTGACAAGCGCGGCAAAGTGCAGGTCAACTCCCAGGAAGCCTTCTGTGAAGAGGCAGTGCAGCGGACTAAAAATGCCAGAAATGAGGAGCAGCACAAGTCCCGCTCTTTTGAGCCGATGCTGCACGAAGAATAGAGAGTATCTATTCACTTTTATCAGAAAATACGTTATAATACTAGCAAAGTATTATAAGGAGATGCTGTATGGAAAATAAAGATCTGGGCAATATCGTCCTTGATATTGTAGAAGATGCTCTCAATTCCATGAATTTTGACAGACTCAATAATGATATTTCCAAGTCTGTTCAGACGGTATTTGATGAGCTTAATATAAAAACCACGCAGGTCCATACCAATTACCGGAAAAAGGGAATGCAGCGTCCGACTTCGACCAGGCAGGCAAGTCCTGAGCAGGTCAGGAAACAGACGCAGAAAGAGATCCATCCCCCCGGAGATTTTGCCGGTATTGTCTGCACGGCGCTCGGCGCGACATTTACTTCGATCTTCGGATTATCCATTTTTGTATCGACGGTCCTTGGCATCGCGATTGATAGTTTTGCCACAGCCGGTACGGTCACTTCTGTGATCCTGATTCCCTTCCTGATCGCCTCCATAGCGGTTCTGGTACTGGGCGTTAAGATGCACGGAAGGGCAAAGCGGTTCAAACAGTACATGAAGATCATCGGCAGCAGGACCTACTGCAGGATCCGGGAGCTGGCCAAGGGGATCAGAAAGTCAGATTCTTATGTATTAAAGGATCTGCAGAAGATGATCGACAAGCACTTTTTCAAGGATGCACATCTGGACCGGACCGGGCAGAATCTGATCCTGGATACAGAGACCTATCAGCAGTATCTGGATTCGGAAAACGCCTATAGAGAGCGTCTGGCCAGACAGGAGCAGGAGCTCAAAGACGCCAAAGAAGAGACAGAGCTTACCAGGGCTCTGCGGGAAGGACATGAATATATCCGGCAGATCCAGGAGGCCAATGATGCCATCCCCGGAGAAGCCTTTTCTTCCAAGCTGGATCAGATGGAAGACATCATTACCAAGATTTTTGATGTGGTCTCTCAGAAACCGGAACAGCTTTATAAGCTGCGCAGGTTTATGAAGTACTATATGCCGACCACCATCAAACTCTTGGAGGCTTATAAGGAGCTGGATGCGCAGCCGGTACAGGGAGACAATATCATCCGGTCCAAGGAAGAGATCGAGATGACGCTCGATACCATCAATCTTGCTTATGAGAAGCTGCTTGACAGTTTCTTTGAAGAATCGGCCATGGAGATCAAATCGGACATCAGTGTCCTGCAGAATATGTTCGCACAGGAAGGACTGGGATCCGATCCTTTTGCAGGCGCCACTGCGGAAATGAAACAGGAGGAAATGAAACATGAGTGATATCAATCTTGAACTGGCACCCGATCTTACATCTGAAACGCAGGAGGCTCCCGCCGGGACTGCCGCTGCAGAACTTTCTGCCGCAGCTGATTTTGGCGCAGCACAGACTGC
>CAMMZE010000015.1 GCA_946529195.1 uncultured Lachnospiraceae bacterium | reverse complement strand
GCAAATCTCTTAATGACATCTTTCACCGGTCCATGCTATACTTTTTCCAGAATCATCTGCAAGGAGGGCTTCCCATGTCTGAAATCAAAAAGTCGATTTGTCCGTACGACTGCCCCAATACCTGCGGTCTTCTGATCGAGGTCGAAAATGGCAGGATTATCAGCGTCAGAAATGACCCGGATCACCCGGTATCCAAGAGCGGAATCTGCCGGAAAACGGCACATTATGAGGAGAGTATCTATTCCAGGGACCGTATCCTGACGCCTCTGATCAGGACCGGCAAAAAAGGAAGCGGTGAATTTGCACCTGTATCCTGGGAAGAAGCCATCCGCCGCATCACAGACACCTGGAAGCAGATCATCGCAGAGAGCGGGCCGGAAGCTATCCTTCCCAGCTGCTACTCCGGCGTGATGAGTGATATACAAAGAGGCTGCGGAGATGCCTTTTTCAATCGTATGGGCGCCTCCCGCCAGGTCCGCACCCTCTGCAGCCCGGCCAAAGGAGCCGCTTACAGTTCCGTAGCTGGAAAAACAGGCTGCCAGGATCCCCGGGAGATTGCAGATAGCGACCTTTACATCATCTGGGGAAGCAATCTGGAAGCCACGCGCCCCCAGCTCATGTCTCTGCTCAACCGGCCGGAAAACAGAGCAAAACGCAGGATCCAGATCGACACCTATGCCAACTCCGACGGGGCACATTATGACCAGTCCATCTGTATCAAAGCCGGCACGGACGGTGCTCTGGCCCTTGCCATGATGCATGTGCTGGATCAGGAAGGTCTGTCTGATGAAACATTTTTAAGAGAGCATACCGAAGGCTATGAAGAATTCCGGAAAACGCTGCACTCCTATACGCCCGAATGGGCCGAAGCTGAAACCGGTATTCCGGCAGAGACCATCCGGACTCTCGCCCGCGAATATGCTTCTGTCAAAGCCCCCGTCATCATTCTGGGAAGCGGGGCTTCCCGCTACGCCAATGGCGGCATGACCGTCCGTCTGATCGTCATCCTCTCTCTCTTTACGGGAGCATGGCAATATCCGGGCGGAGGCCTGTGCGGCTGCACCCCCATCGATACCGCTTATGTAAATCAGTCACCCATCAAGAGGCCCGATTTTCTGAAGAAAGCCACCCGCAGCCTCAATATCAATCAGATGGGCTCTGCCCTTGCACTGACCGGGGATGAAGCCGTCCGTTCCCTCTATGTCTACGGCAACAATCCAGCTGCCACTGTATCCAACCAGGAAGGCGTCATCCGGGGACTTATGCGGGAAGATCTTTTTACCGTGGTACACGAGCGCTTTATGACCGATACTGCCTTATATGCAGATATCATCCTTCCGGCCACTTTTTCTGTGGAACAGACGGATATTTACCGCTGCTACGGACACTGCACCCTTGGCACTGCCCGCCCGGTCATCAAGCCTCTCGGCGAATCCAAGAGCAACTGGGACACCTTTGCCCTCCTGGCTGAGGCTATGGGATATGAAGATGATTATTTTAAGCAGACCGAGGATCAGATGCTCCAGTACCTGCTTGACCATCCGACCCCTGCCGTCGCCGCTCTCCCTGCAGCAGACAGACAGATTCTGCAGGAAGGCGGCAGCATTTCCATGCCATTCTCCGACCATATGAAGATCGGCACTCCTTCCGGCAAGTTCCGTATCGTGGATGAAAATATGCCCATCCCGCTTCCCCGCTATACCAGAGCCCGGGGCGGCAATTATCCTCTGCGTCTGGTCGCTTCACCCAGCGCCTGGTCTCTGAACTGCGAATATCTGGACCGCAAGGATCTGATGGAGCGCCGCGGCGCACAAAAACTCATCCTGCACACACAGGATGCGGCAGAAAGAGGCATCTCAGACGGCCAGCTGATCGAAGCATACAACGATCTGTCTTCTGTATTCTTTGAAGCTGTCGTCACCGACCGGATTGCCCGCGGCAACGCCGTATGCGAAGGGGTCTACAACCGTGCAGACTGCGTGGGAGGCCGCGCCTTCAATGCCCTGACCTCCGAAAACCTGTCCGACCTGGGCGAAGGGACCACCATGAACGACAACCGGGTGGAAGTGCGGAAAGCAGACCGCATGCTCTAATCATACATTATAGAAAACAGGTGAACTCATTATGAGGTTTTATGTGGATTTTGATGACTGCCTTTGCGAAACAGCCCGGGCATTCACAGTACTTGCAGAAAAGTTTTTCGGAAAGGCCGTCCCTTATGAAAACGTCCATACCTTCAATCTTCAGGAGGTCTTCGAACTTAACGATGATGACTACGATTATCTGATGATCGAAGGACATCGCCCTGAGATACTTCTCTCCTATGAGGAAACACCTGGCGCTTCACAAGTTCTGAACGAATGGATCGATCAGGGACATGAAGTCTTTATCATCACAGGGCGTCCTCTCAGCACCCGCGAACCATCCCGCAGGTGGCTTGACGAGCATGGTCTTTCACGTGTGAAAATGTTTTTCCTTGACAAGTACGGCAGGGACTATTTTATCAAAAACAGTGCTTTCAATCTGGAACTTGATGACTATTACCAGATGCATTTTGATGTTGCCATAGAAGACTCTCCCAGAGCCTTTAAATTCTTTGACCATTTGCCTGACCTTAAGGTTATGGTATTTGACCGGCCCTGGAATCAGGAATCCGAGCTGCCCGGCAGCAATTATACCCGCTGCCCGGACTGGAAACAGATCCGGGAACAGGTCAGCCGCCTGCTGAGATGAAATTCCTCTCCCGCTTCCAGGGGTATTTACAGGCGTGGTTCACCGAATGCTTAAAGAGGCTGTAAAAAAGTCCCCGAAAAAAACAAGACCACCAGAATGGCTAAACGCCGATCTGGTGGTTCTTTGTACCTCTTCTTGCTTTATCAACAAAAACTATATTTTTCCACGTTAATTATACATACTTTGAAAAGGCCGATGTATAATTTTTCTCTTTTATTATTTTTTTATTCACTTTCTGAATGCTATTGCAGACAAGCTCAGTCAAGTCCTTTTGTGTGTGTAAATTCATGACATGAAAAGGGACTTTTTTACAGCCTCTTTGGACGCATGGCTCTATAATTCCAGGTTCCTCTCGTCTTCTTTGGAGAATACGTGGACGACTTTTCCGCTGAAGGTGAAGGCAACTTCGTCTCCCATTGCGGGCATCTCTTCGGTTTCGTGTGTGGGCACAATGATGATGACGTCGCGGCCCGCTGCACTTACGTGCAGATGGACGGAGGCGCCCATCATTTCGGATACCTCAATTTTTGCGCTGATGCCGGTTCCCGGTTCTGCCAGTTCTGTGTGATCAGGACGAACGCCAAGGGTGACGGTCTGGGATTGCACGTCGTTGGCTTTCAGGCGGGCTTCTTTTTTCGCGGAAAGCTCTACGCGCATGCCTTCGAGTTCTACGAAGTATTTATCTCCTTCCCGGATCAGCTGTGCGTCGAAGAAGTTCATGACGGGCATGCCGATGAATCCGGCGACGAACAGGTTGGCGGGATGATTGAATACTTCCTGGGGTGTGCCAATCTGCTGGATATATCCATCTTTCATGACAACGATACGGTCACCGAGGGTCATGGCTTCGGTCTGGTCATGGGTTACATAGATGAATGTGGTGTCGATACGTTCCCGCAGTTTGATAATCTCCGCGCGCATCTCGTTGCGGAGCTTGGCATCCAGATTACTGAGGGGCTCGTCCATCAGCATGACCTTGGGGGCGCGGACGATGGCTCGCCCGATGGCTACACGCTGACGCTGGCCGCCCGACAGGGCTGCCGGTCTGCGGTCCATGTACTGCATGATATCAAGGATTCCGCCAGCCTGTGTCACCTTCTCCTCAATCTCGTTTTTCGGTTTCTTGCGAAGCTTGAGTGAGAATGACATATTGTCAAATACAGACATATGAGGGTAGAGTGCGTAGTTCTGGAAAACCATGGCGATATCGCGGTCTTTGGGAGCTACATTGTTCATCAGCTCGCCGTCAATATAGAGCTCTCCGCCGGAGATCTCCTCCAGCCCGGCCACCATACGAAGGGTGGTGGACTTGCCGCATCCGGAAGGACCGACCAGAACGATAAATTCCTTGTCCGCGATATCCAGGCTGAATTCCTGTACCGCTACTACGCCTTCATCTGTAATCTGCAGATTATTCTTCTTTTCTGGCGCATCTTTCTTCTTTTTCCTTGTACCGCCGGCATGGGGATAGACTTTTTTGATATTCACCAAACGGACCTCTGCCATCGCTATTTCCTCCTTATTTTCTCGCGCCGCCAAGCGGCGCTGCATCTTATATTTCACCGCACCCGTGTCCGGCGCCTTTTCTTTGCAACTGACTATTCCGCTTTCTGAGCAAAGCTCATAACACTTCCAGCAGCCTTTCCCGGACCGGATCCATCCGTTTATCAGAAAGACCGAAATCCATTTCCCGGTAGGACCAGGCCGCGCGGCCGATCCCGTACTTGTCAAATGCCTGGTGGATCATGCGGTACCAGGCTAGCGCATCTTCCGGATCTGCCAGGTCGATCACTCCGTATTCCCCGCAGTAAAGCAGGGCGCCGCGCTCTGCGGCGGCGGAGACCGCATCTGCCATAAAGGCCTCAAAATATGCGGCGGACAGAGTCTCTTCCGGCGGATATTTGTCAAGGCCTGCAACATTGCCCGGCAGCATCTTCTGCGATGCTGCTTCCATCTGCCCGTAAGTGGCTGTGACCGGAATCCGGAAACTCTGATCCATGGTCGGCATCCAGTAGGCTCCCTGATGGGTAAAGATGTGAGGCTCATAGCAGTGGAAATTGTAGACGATCCTCTCATCTGCCGGAGGATCCAGATCCCGCACTGCTGCCGCACTGTTATACCAGTAACCGCCTACCAGGATATAGACATCCGGAGCAATCAGGCGGATCCGCCGGATGCACTCGCCGGCAATCCGGTTCCAGGCTGCGGCATAGGACTTTTCCGTCACTTCATTGAGCAGTTCAAAAGCCAGCATATCAGCATACTGCCCGAACCGTCTGGCGATTCTCTCCCAGAGCCGGTAAAAACGTTCCTGATAGAACTCGCTGTCAAAAAATCCCGCTTCGCCTTCATCCGCGTCAAAGGAATAACCGGCAGTCTTGTGCAGGTCCAGAATCATATTAAGACCGTTTTTCCTGCACCATCCGATCGTCTTTTCCAGACGGAGATAGCCTTCTTCCAGGGGCTCTCCATCCGCATCTTCAAGCAGTTCATAATCAATCGGGACACGGACATGATCCGCTCCCCAGGATCTGATCACTGCAAAATCCTCTTCTGTAATAAACTTGTCATAGCGCTCCCGGGAGTGGTCGCATTGGGAATACCAGCCTCCCAGATTGACTCCCTTCTGATGCCCGGACCAGATCTTCATATCCTAACTCCTTTTCCGGGCTCTTAACCCTTGACACTTCCGGCAGTAACACCTCTGATGATGGACTTGGAAAGAATGATATATACAATCATAACCGGCAGGATGGCCAGCAGAATAAACATATATACCTTACCCATATCAAACTTGGAATAGTCCGCGCTTCGCAGCTGGGCGATCATAATCGGGACTGTTTTCATCTCCGCCTTGTCCAGCAAGAGGGCCGGAATAAAGTAATTGTTCCAGGAGCTGACAAAAGAGAAAATCATCTGTACAGCGATCGCCGGCTTCATGATTGGAAGAACAATCTTATTAAAGGTGTAAAACTCTCCTGACCCGTCTACTCGCGCTGCGTCAATGATCTCCAGCGGCAGCACGCTCTCCATGTATTGCTTCATGTAGAAAAATACAACCGGAGCCGCGATGCTGGGAACAATCAGCGGAAGAAAGTTATTGTTCAGATGCATCTTATTCATCATCTGTACGAATCCCAGTGCGGAAACCTGTGCCGGGATCATCATAACCGCCATGATAAAAGTGAAAACGGCTGTTTTTCCCTTAAAATCATAGACATGGATACCATAAGCCGTCAGTGCTGAAAAATAAGTGGTCAGCACAGCAGAAACCAGAGCGATGATCAGGCTGTTGAGCATGCCGCGGGGAATATTAATCGAAGCATCTGTCCAGGCGTTGACCAGGTTGTCTATAAAATGCCCTTTGGGAATCAGCGTAAATCCGCTTGAAAGCTGCGCGTTGGACCTGGAAGCATTTATGACCATCAGATAAAAGAAGAAGAGGCACAAAACACACAGGAAGATCAGGATGATATACACGATCACGCGAAGGATCATGAGTTTGAGACGTCCTTTTTCGCTTTTATTCATCTCATTCTTCCTCCTTTTAGTACTTGCGCTTCTGCTTCGGAGCCTTATACTGAGCAGAAAGCATCCTGTATACGATACCGCCCAGGATACCGGTGATGATCAGAATGATGACCGAAATAGCGCCGGCCATGCCGAAGTTCTTATTGATCAGATAACCGTTGAGGTACATGATCAGGGTTCTGGAAAGCTCATCCGGCACTCCTTTGCCGTTGGTCAGTACCTGCGGTACGTCAAACATCTGGATGCCGCCGATCATAGCCGTAATCAGGCAATATACAAAGATCGGCATCAGAAGCGGAAGAGTCACCTTAAAAAAGACCTGTGTGGAATTGGCGCCGTCAATCGTAGCTGACTCAAACAGGCTCTGGTCGATTCCCATGATGCCGGCCATCAGCACAATGGTCGTATTGCCGAACCACATCAGAAAATTCATCAGCGCGATCATACCGCGCACCGTGATCTTATAGGCAAAAAAGTCAAAGGACTGATCTATCATTCCGTTCTGAACCAGGATGGCCTGAATCGGGCCGGCCCTGTTAAAAAGTGTAAAGAACAGCATGGAAAATGCCGCAGCCATGATCAGGTTTGGCATATAGATGACAGTTTTAAAGAAGCCCTGCCCTTTGATATTGAGCCGGTAGCTTGTAAAAAAGATTGCCAGCAGCATTGCGATGACAAACTGGGGAACTGCGCCTGCTACCCACATAATCAGGGTATTGGCAAAATATTTGAGAATGCGGATGGTTCCGCTGGAATCAGGCGTAAAAATCGCCCTGTAATTGTCAAGTCCTACAAAATTAGGACCGATCTGGGTCAGACCGTCACGATAGGTCTCAAAAAAGCTGTTGTAAATCGTCAGAAACTGGGGCACCAGCGTGAAGATGATATAAACCACAAAGAAAGGAATAATGAATATATATCCCCATTTTGCGTAATTCACTGCCTTCTGCTTTCCCGTTTTTTTCTGGTTCTGGCCGTCCATAGTCATTTACCTCCGTACCCCGGAAACGGGGGAGGCAGAGGACAGCTTACGTGTCTCTGGGAGACACGAAACCGCCCCCTGCCTCCTGTCAGTCAACCGTTCCTGTTCAAGGAATATTATTCCGGAACGTTGATGTTAGCGTAGGTCTCTTTTACGTAGTTGTAGAAGTTCTTCATCGCTGTCTCTTTGTCAACAGAGCCATTGTAGTACTCCTGCAGTTTGTTCTGCAGACCTTCATTCAGGAGCTGATCATAGTTGGTATGATTCTCCCACTTGATATCCTTTGCAAGCTCTGCAAAGACCGCGATATCGTTCTGGCCGTCCAGAATAGCGGTGTTGCCATATTCCGGATCGTTTGCATACTTCTCAACAACAGCGGTGTTGTTCGGGAACTGGTTGTCCTGCTCTACCAGGTTGGAGCATACTTCCTCATTGGAAGTGAATGTCTCGAAGATGTCTTTGAGCATCTCAGTGTTGTCAGAACCGGTTGCTGCCAGGAGCCATGTGCCGCCCCAGAAGTAAGCCTGCGGTCCTTTTACGATGCACCAGTCACCGGGGCATCCTTCCTCGGGATCCTGTGCATTGGTCATGCAGAAGTTGTAATACCATGCAGGTCCGAAGAAGCACATGGTCTTGCCTTTCGCATACATCTGGTCGGTCTTCTCCTGATCCCATACGCCGGCTGTCAGGGTGTAACCATTCTGAATGTAATTATCTGTCTGATCCATCCAGGCTGTGATCTGGTCATCAAACTGAAGATTGCCGTCTGCATCAACCCAGGGAGTGGTGCAGTTATTGGAGAATGCACGGAAAGTTTCAGCGAAAGAAGCTGTCATGTAGTAGCCTTTTTCCTTGGCCTTAGCTGCAACAGCATCAAACTTCTCCCATGTATCGATCTGAGCCTGAACTTCCTCAGGAACGTCGGTGCCAAGCACATCCTTGGCAATGCTCTTACGGTAAATCACCGCTGCCGGACAGCACTGGAAGGAAACGCCCTTGCAGACACCGCTCTGATCGGATGCTGCCTTGATGGTGTACTCATACTCTGTGTCGGCGTTGGTAAATCCGAACGAGGAAACATCCATCGTATACGGGGAATCTACATACTTGCCGATGTAGTCTGCCTCAGCCAGGAACAAGTCAATCTTCTCATCTGCCGGGGCATTCTCCTGATTCAGAAGAGCCTCGTCAAGCTTCTGCTGGTAAACACCGCCGTCACTGGGATTGATGATCCAGTTTACGGTAACGCCTTCCGGTACCGTATAATACTTCTCAAAGAATCCCTTGAACTCCTCATTCCAGGCATAGATGTTAAATACCTTGCCCTGATCGGAAGCCTCGCCGCCTGCTGCCTCTGTATCAGCAGCTTCCGATTCTGCTGCCTTGGTCTCCGGAGCACTGGTCTCCTGCTTCTGTCCGCCTCCGCATGCAGCCATGCTGAATACCATCATGCCTGCCAGGAGGAGTGTGATCATTTTCTTCATAACTCTTTTCTCCCTTCGGTTGAATATTTGGAAGCCATCCGGCTTCTGTTCACATTTTCTTATATCAAAACGCACAAGCGTTTTAATCGATTTCCTTAACGGTGCTTCCTTCCAGCAGCTCTCCCTCCACCAGGATCTGCTGCGGCAGCCAGGTGTCCCTGTGCTCGATCTCCTCGATCAGGCTGCATGCAGCCTCCCGGCCCATGGCCTCTGCTCCCTGACGGTAGGTCGTCAGTCTGGGGCGCAGTACCTGGGAAAGAGGAATGCCGTCGTATCCGACCACGCTCATCCCGTCCGGAACAGATATCCCGTGCTTCTCCAGTTCTGTCATGCCGCCCAGGAAGGACAGGTCATCCGGATAAAAGATGCAGGTTGGCCGCTCCGAAAGTGCCAGAAGCTCTCTGGTCGCCAATCCGCTGGATCTGGGATCATGGTAATAGGCAGGCCGGATATAGTCTGCCGGAACCGATATTCCGAGCAGCGCGCAGGTCTTTTTAAAACTGGCCAGACGCTTCTGTGTAACCGTCGTCATCTCACCATGTATAAAAGCGATCCTGCGATGTCCCTTTTCATATACGAACCGGACCAGTGCCTCCATACCCCTTACATTATCTGAGAGGATGGATGTGCGGCTGTCAAAGCTGTAATCCAGCGTCACCGTCGGGATCTCGCTGGTCGCCAGCCGGATGATGGCCGGATCCTGGAAGTCCGCAGAGGCGATCACTACGCCGTCACAGCTGCGGTACTTGGCATGTTCATAATAATCCATGTGCATGGCGCCGAGATTCTGTGAAATAAAGGTAATGTCATACCCTCTTCTCTCTGCCTCTGCCTTAACACTCTCCAGAATCTGGGAAAAGTACTCATGAGAGATGCCCCCGCCTGTACGATCCGAAAAAAGAACTCCTATATTGTAACTTCGTCCGACTTTCAGCGCTCTTGCGGCAGCATTAGGATGATAACCCATCTCTCTGGCAGTCTCCCGGATCCTCTTTGCTGTCTCTGCTGATACATCCGGCGCCCCATTGAGAGCCTTGCTTACTGTAGCTCTCGATACCCCGCATGCTGCAGCTATATCTGTGATCTTAATCATCGGATTCACCATTTATCTTTCGTGAATTCTGCCTTTACGTTTTCGTAATCGTTTTCGCTACCTGCATTATAGCATCGTCCATTTTTGCCGTCAAGTAGCATTTTCGCAGTTTTGTTTGTGTATTATGCATAATATTTATCATGCTAACTTTTGCATTATGTACATATTTTTGCATTTTCGAAAAACACTTGCATTTAACGGTCCTGTTTAGTATAATCTACTTAAACGATTTCGAAGTTTTTGCAGATTATTATTAATGCTTATCTCAGACTACTATTTACATGCCGGGTTACCGGCGCAGGAGAAAAAGACATGAAATACGGATATTTTGATGATGCAGCCAGGGAATATGTGATTACACGGCCGGATACTCCGCTCCCCTGGATCAACTACCTGGGCAATGACGGATTTTTTTCACTGATCAGCAATACCTGCGGCGGTTACAGTTTTTATAAGGATGCCAAGCTTCGCAGGATTACCCGCTTCCGTTATAATAATGTACCTGCAGATGATGGCGGCCGCTGCTTCTATATCTGCGATGATAAAAATGTCTGGAGCCCCGCTTTCCTTCCGGCGAGGGCTCCTCTGGACAGCTACCGGTGCCGTCACGGCATGGGCTATTCTGTTTTTGAGAGCAGCAAGGATGATGTGCAGGCTTCCCTGACTGTTATGGTCCCCCTGCATACCAATATGGAAGTTCAGAAACTGGTTCTGACCAACCGGTCTGCTTCCTCTAAAGAACTGAGTGTCTATGCTGCTGCTGAGTGGTGCCTGTGGAATGCAGTAGACGATTCTACCAATTTCCAGCGCAACTGGAACATCGGCGAGGTCGAGATAGAAGGAAGCACCATCTACCATAAGACAGAGTACCGGGAGCGCCGCGACCATTATGCCTTTTATTCGGTCAATGCGCCGCTTTCCGGTTTTGATACCGACAGGGATTCTTTCCTGGGACGCTTCCGCGGCTGGGATGATCCGCAGGCGGTTGAGGGCCGCACTTCTTACGGAAGCATTGCCGCAGGCTGGGCTCCCATTGCCTCCCTGCAGGTAAATGTTTCACTGGCTCCCGGCGAGAGCAAGGTTCTGCTCTACTGTCTGGGATATGTGGAAAACCCCGCGGACCAGAAGTTCACCGCACCTGATGTGATCAATAAGGAAAAGGCCCATCTTCTTCTGGACGCCTTCCAGACAGAAGCTCAGTTTGATGAAGCGCTCTCCTCCCTGAAGGACTACTGGTCACAGCTTTTGTCCCGCTTTACCGTAGGCAGCAGCGAAGAGAAGCTGGACCGCATGGTCAATATCTGGAATCAGTACCAGTGCATGGTTACTTTCAATATGAGCCGCAGCGCCTCCTATTATGAGAGCGGCACCGGCCGCGGTATGGGATTCCGCGACAGCTGCCAGGATCTGCTGGGCTTTGTTCACCTGATTCCGGAGCGCGCCAGAGAGCGTATTCTGGATATCGCCTCCATCCAGTTTGACGACGGCAGCACCTACCACCAGTACCAGCCGCTTACCAAGAGGGGCAATGCCGATATCGGCAGCGGTTTCAATGATGACCCCCTCTGGCTGGTAGCCTGCACCTGTGCCTATATTAAGGAGACCGGTGATTTCTCCATTCTCCAAGCCCCGGTACCATTTAACAATGAGCCGGGAACGGAAGTGCCTCTGCTGGAACACCTCCGCAGAAGCCTGGGCTATATCATTAGCCACCGGGGTCCGCACGGGCTTCCCCTGATCGGCCGGGCTGACTGGAATGACTGTCTCAACCTCAACTGCTTCAGCACTACGCCGGGCGAGAGTTTCCAGACAGCTTCCAATTTTGAGAGCGGCAAAGCGGAAAGTGTCTTTATCGCCGGCATGTTCGTCAAATACGGCAACGAGTACGCAGACCTCTGCGACCGGATCGATCTGAAAGAAGAAGGCAGTCAGATTCGTCAGGCTGTTTCTGAAATAGAAAAAGCCGTGCTGGAGCACGGCTGGGATGGTGAGTGGTTCAAGAGAGCTTACGATGCTTTTGAGCGGCCCATCGGAAGCAAAGAGAATGAAGAAGGGCAGATTTTCATCGAGCCCCAGGGATTCTGCGTCATGGCCGGCATCGGCGGTGAAGACTACGGACGGCGGGCTCTGGCCTCCACCCAGGCTCTTCTGGGCAATGCGTTCGGCATCGAAGTCCTCTACCCCTGCTACAGCAGATATTACGATTACCTGGGCGAGATTTCTTCCTATCCTCCCGGATACAAGGAAAATGGTTCTGTCTTCTGCCACAATAACCCCTGGATCACGCTTGCCTACTGCACGCTGCATGACGGAAACAGCGCATTTGACCTGTATAC
>CAMMZE010000014.1 GCA_946529195.1 uncultured Lachnospiraceae bacterium | reverse complement strand
TGATATGGCTAAAAAAACCTTACCCAAAGAAAAAAATATCTATGAAACAGATTGTCCCATCCTTTATGCCATGGAGCTGATCGGGCAGAAATGGAAGCTGCCCATCCTCTGGTATATTGCGGACGCTGACAATCAGACTCTCCGTTACAGGGAATTGGAAAGAAAGGTTGTGGGGATCACCGCTACCATGCTGACCAAGTGCCTGCGGGAACTGGAACAGGATGGTTTTATCAGCAGGAAGCAGTACAGCACCATCCCGCCTACGGTGGAGTATTCCCTGGCCGAAAGAGGAAAAACACTGATCCCTGCCCTGGAATCTGTTTATCAGTGGGCAGATGACCAGATGAAGAATCAATAACAGAGGAGGAAATCATTTATGAAAAAGGTTCATGTGGAGTGCATGAATGCCGTGATCCTGGATGGGAAATTTTGCTGATGTCCATACAGAAGATTATTGCAGCCATTCTCCTGATCCTGGGAATCTTATACGGGGCGGCCCTCCTGATGCGTGCCATGAGAGACCGGGGGACTTTCAGGCAGGAAAAAGGAAGTTTTCCGGCCCTTTGTATTTGGGAGACAGTGATTTATTTCTGCGCTACCGTGGGCATTTCAGACTTTCTGCTCAATACCCTGCTGCTGAGCCGTCTGAAGATCACGGAAGATAAGAATCTGCCGGGCACACTGGTTTGTGCCTGCCTGCTGCCGGGAGCCATCATCGCTTTTTTCCTGCTGCGGGTGGAGAATCCGGTTCACCTGTCTACCCTGATTCCCTGCTGCATTGCCATTACAGCAGGCAGCAGCGCCGGTGCCAAGTTTGTGACAGGCCTGGACGGGAGCAAGGTCAGACGATTTATGACCATAGCTCTGATCTGTTCTCTTGCAGCCCTGCTTGTGCGCATTGGCCTGACCCGGGGCGTTTCCGGGACAGCCGCCGGTCTTAGCGGAGTCAGACTGGTCCTGGCCATCCTGCTGTCCTTTGCCGCAGGAGTGGTCAATATGATGGGAGTTCCTATGAAGCCGGCTAATACAGCCATCTTTCTGCTCCTGGGACTGAGTCCCTTAAGCACATTGACCATGGTTCTGGTCATGGCCTGCATCGGCCCTATGGGCGGCGGCCTGCCGGTCATTAAGAGCGGGGCCTATCACCAGAAGCTGGTCTGTGCTGCAGTGATTTTCGGATCTGCAGGCGCGGTGATCGGCAGCATGGTGGCCATATCTCTGAGTGCGGGACTTTTAAATGCCCTTTTGATCCTGGTCATGATCATTGCGATCATATCCATGATCAGAAAATAGATATCGACAAAACATTACAGCATCATAAGGGAGGTTTTACAGATGAAGATCTGTGTACTGGTGGGAAGTCCGAAAGGGGAAGACAGCATCACCCTGCAGACCGTATTATACTGGGAGAAGATGTTCCCGGGCCACAGCTGGGAGTTTCTGCAGGTTGGCAGACAGATCAAAAAGCTGGAAAAGGATTTTGAGGAAGCGGCCGGGAAACTGGAGGCAGCAGACCTGCTCCTGTTCTGCTATCCGGTCTACACCTTTATCGTACCGAGCCAGCTGCATCGTTTTATAGAACTGATGAAGATCCAGATCAGCAGCGGCAATCTGCATGTCGCCGGGAAAAAAGCGGCTCAGGTTACTACATCCAAGCATTTTTATGATGTGACTGCCCTGACTTTTATCAAAGAAAACTGTCAGGATATGGGCCTGGCTTATCTGGGGGCGCTTTCTGCGGACATGGAGGATCTGCTTCAGAAAAAAGGGCAGAAAGAGGCCAGACAGTTTTTCCGCTATATCATGTGGAGAGCCGGAAAGGGAATCTGCGATCCTGTCATAAAAAGACCTGCGGAAAGGCCTTTTTACTACGTTCCCATGCCGGAAAAGAAAGTGAAATGGGAGCCTGTGGCATCTGAAAAAGGAAAAAGGCAGCCGGAGAATGAGGTAGTAATAGTAACTGACCTCAGTGATGATCCGCTTGACCCTTCCGCATCCCGTGTCCTGAATGAGATGATCACAGATTTCCGGTCGCGCTATCAGGGGCCTTCCAGAGTGGTCGATCTGGCCCAGTATCCCTTCAAGGGAGGCTGTCTTGGCTGTTTTCACTGCGCATCGGATGGCGTCTGTATCTATAAGGACGGCTTTGACAGCTTTCTGCGGGAACAGATCCAGACAGCGTCGGCCATCGTGTATGCATTTCAGATCAGGGATCATTCCATGGGAGCCAGATTCAAGATGTATGATGACAGGCAGTTCTGCAATGGCCACAGGACCGTTACCATGGGCATGCCGGTGGGCTATCTGGTCTGCGGAAATCTGGACGAAGAGCCCAATCTGCGTATGATCATGGAAGCAAGGGCAGATGTGGGAGGGAATTTCCTGGCCGGTATCGCCTCAGACGGAAAGAGTGTCTGTGATCTGGCGGCGGAACTGACTTATGCCCTGCGGACCGGGATCAGCCTGCCGAAACGCTTCTACGGGGTAGGCGGCCTGAAAATCTTCCGGGATCTGATCTTCCAGATGCGGGGATTGATGAAGGAAGACCACCGATTCTATAAAGAGCATAAGTTTTATGACTTCCCCCAGAATCAGCCCGGCAAGATTGCCTTTATGTATCTGGCGGGAGCCATGATGAATAATCCTGTCATGCGTAAAAAAATAGGAGGGAAGATGACAGAAGGGATGCTTCTGCCTTACCGGAAGGTGCTGGAAGAAGCTGAGGTGAAAAGAAAATGATCAGACAAAAACCCAGACTGATCATCGCTTTTCCTTCTACGACCCAGGCAATCGACATGGAGAGAAAATGCCGGGCGGCAGGGCTGCCGGGCCGTCTGATTCCGCTGCCCAGAGAAATCTCCGCCGGCTGCGGTATGGCCTGGATGGCAGAGCCGGATCAGGAAGATGTTCTGCGGGCATTGATCAGCCGGGAGGCCATCAAAACAGAAGGAATCTATATACTATAAAAAATAACGGGACAGTTTACAGCTGTCCCGTTAATATTTGTTCCAGTTCTTTTACGGAATGGGCAATCCGGTCTGCCCCTGCGGATAAGAGTTCCTCCTCGCTGCCGTATCCAAAGCTGACGCCCAGGGCGAAGACCTTGTTTTCTCTGGCACCGATCATATCAAAGCTCCGGTCTCCGATCATGGCACAGCCTTTCCGGAAAAGGTCTTCATCAGCGGAATCTGTGCCGCCCGGGCTGCGCAGCTGATCCAGGGCCTTTTTCACCAGCATTGTCTTCTGATCGGTAGCGGCCTTTCCCTTTTCTTCATGCATCATACTTCCGACAACAATATCGAAATAGTGGAGGATTCCGAAGTTTTCCAGAATCTGAATGACAAAGGGCTGCGGTTTGCTGGAGGCGATGGCCAGCCGGATTCCGGCATTTTTGCAGGCGGAGAGCATATGCTCGGTCCCGGGATAGAGGCTGCAGTCAAAAATAGCCTTCTGCTGCGTATAGTATTCCCGGTATTTGCTGACAGCAAACTGTGTTGTATCCGGATCAAGATGATATCTGCGCTGAAATTCTACATTCAGCGGGGGACCGACAAAGGACTCCAGATTGTGCAGGTCCGGTTCGTCAATCCCGACAGCGGCCAGGGCATACTGCACACTTTTGGTGATGCCGGGAGCTGAGGCAGAGATGGTTCCGTCAAGGTCAAATAGAGCGTACTGAAAGGTCATGACACCCTCCTATTGAAATAATCTGTCTTTAAGGATACAATATGAAAGAGAAAATAAAGCAGGAGGAATCTATATGCAGCCTAGAAAAAAGATCGTCATCCTGGGCGGGGGAACCGGCACATCTTATGTCCTTCGCGGCTTAAAATATTTCCCCGTAGAGATCACCGCTGTCATCACAGTATCTGACGATGGCTCCAGCACAGGCAGACTGCGCAAGGAGTTTTCGACCCCTGCAGTCGGCGACATCCGCAAGGTGCTCAGCAGTCTTTCCACGCTTCCTGATGAAGTGCGGGATGTGATGGAATACCGGCTGAAAACTTACAGCGATTTGAACGGTCACGCCATGGGCAATCTGATTCTTACTTCTCTGATCAATGAGACCGGCAGCCTGAAAACAAGTATCCAGTACCTGAGTACCATTCTCGATGTGAAGCATACCGTGCTGCCTCTCTCCGAGGACAGTCTGACCCTGATGGGAGAGACTGTCGAGGGAGACGTCATCGAAGGAGAAGAAGAGATCACATTTGCGCACCGCAAGTACAAGAGCCTTTTTTATAAAGAACAGCCGCATGTTCTGCCTGAAGTCGTCGATGCCATACGTGGCGCGGATCTGATTATTCTCAGCATCGGCAGCCTGATCACCTCTGTGATCCCCAATATCATCTGCAGTGACGTGGTCGATGCCATTCACGAAGCGGATGCAAAGGTCATGTATATCTGTAATGCCATGACCCAGCCGGGTGAGACAGACGGATTCGGCGTCAGCGATCATGTAAATGTCCTGGAGCATTATCTGGGCCGGGGAACCATTGATGTGGTCATCGCCAGCAGTACAAAGGTATCATCCGAGATGCTGGCCAAATATGAGACCCAGGAGCAGAAAAATCCGGTCCGCATCGATTATGAAAATATCATGGGCAAGCCCTATGAATTGATCGTGGAGGATCTGATGACGACGGCGGACGGGACCCTCAAGCATGACAGCATGAAGCTGAGCGCTCTTATTTTCTCGTACCTGATGCGTTAATAGATTTTTTTGATCTCGCCGGTCAGACCGTAGGTCTTTTTAAAGGCCTCCAGTTCCTTGTCTGAACGAATCAGCATGACACCGGTGAATTTGCCGTTGTGTATATTACGAAAGCCGGCAGTTTGTTCGCCGGTGCAGATACTGCAGAGAATGGCAGGCTCCAGGTTCTCTTTATCGTAGTCCTGATGCTGCGTGGATTTTTTGCGAAACAACATAAAATCACTCCTTTCTTTACGTATATTTTATCAAAAGGACTGGCGTGCTGTAAACAGAAAGGGCATGATCGGCTATGGAAAATCATGAAAACACCTTTTCACGGATTTATGATGTGGTCCGGCAGATCCCGCGGGGGAAAGTGGCATCCTACGGACAGGTTGCAGCCCTGGCCGGCAACCGCAGGTGGGCTCGCGTGGTAGGCTATGCGCTGCATGTCAATCCGGACCCGGAAGGCATTCCCTGCTACCGGGTGGTCACAAAGGACGGGAGAGTATCAGAGGCATTTGCATTTGGAGGAGGCAACCGGCAGATCGAGCTTCTGCAGGCGGACGGCGTGGAGTTTACAGACGGCCGCGTCGATATGAAAAGATACCAGTGGGAAACACCCTGGATATAAAGTACATCAAACAGGAAGGTATGGCAGAAATGGAAAATGAAAGAACAAAAGACAGTTTATTTTCAGTTCGGAGCATTGCGCTGATCGGAATGATGGCGGCACTGATGGCAGTGATCTCACAGATCTCTATCCCCATGCCCACAGGCGTTCCGGTGACCCTGCAGGTGTTCGGACTGGCCTTTATCGGTATGATGCTTGGATGGAAAAGAGGATTCTGCGCGATTGTGATCTATATTCTGGTCGGAATCGCCGGAGCACCGGTTTTTGCCAATTTCGGTGCAGGACCTGCAAGGCTGGTGGGACCGGCCGGCGGTTATCTGATGGCATGGCCGGTCATGGTCGCTCTGTGCGGAATCCGTTTTCATATGGATAACCGTAAGATGAGGATCTTTATGACCATTGTGTGCGGCATGGTGGGTCTTGCTGCTGTGGAAGTATTCGGCGGATGGTGGTGGTCACACGTTGCCCAGAGTGATTTTGGGGCGATTATGATTTATTCCGCTGCTGCATTTATTCCCAAAGATGCAGTCCTGACTTTGCTTGGCCTTTTCTTTGGAGACAGGGTCAGAAAGGTGCTGAAAGCTTCCGGACATGAGATCTAGAAACAGCGGAAAGGAGTGATAGAAATGTCGCTGCTGAAACTCGGTAAAATCGTGATCAAGCGCCAGGTCATTGCCAGAGACATCATTGAACTTGCCGCGGCTGTGACTGTTGCAGGAGGAACTGTTGCCTATATTGTGAAAGAAGCTCTGGAAAAGAGCAGGGAGTACAGGGAGCAGAACGATGAACACAGGAAAAAAGTATAATGTCAACGTACAGGTGCCTGACTGGTTCAAGGCAACATTCAACCGGCAGACGCTGGGCAAGGGAGGAAAGCAGAATCTGAAAAGCATTCTGATTCCCTTCCTGATCACCCTGGTGATCGGCCTGGCCCGCTTTTACAAAGAACTGCCGGCGCTCAATATCAAGAGTCCTTCCTTCTGGGGATTTCTCCTTTCTGAGCTGCTGATCTACATCTTTGTAAAAGCAGTCTATCTGTCTGTGAAAAAAGAAGAGGAAAAGCATTTCCGCATCCCGGTGATCCTTGCGGTGATCGTAGTTCTGATCCTTGTGCTGGGAACAGCCTTCAGTGCCCGCATATTCCATGCAAAGGCATACAGCAGGATCCTTACGGTGACAGAAGGCAGCGTGGAGGACATTCCCTCACAGGAGGGTTCGGATGCGATCGCACTCATGGATACCTCATCGGCGCAGATGCTGGGAGACCGCGAGATTGGATCATTGACCAATCTGGTCAGCCAGTTTAATGTGGGCTCTTATATACAGATCGATTACAGCAGCAGGCCGGTCAAGGTAGCGGCTCTGTGTTTTGACGGATTTTTCAAGTGGATGGGCAACCGTGAACATGGCATTCCCGGCTATGTCGTTGTGGATCCCGTCGATATGGATGCGGACTACGTATCACTTGAGACAGGCATGAAATATGTGCCTTCTGCCTGGTTCCAGAGGAATCTGGGCCGCCAGCTTCGCTTTCATTATCCGACTCTGATGTTCAGAAACGTGCATTTTGAGATCGATGAAGAAGGAAAGCCCTGGTACATCGCTCCTTATTATACTTATACGGTCGGTCTCTTCGGCGGCGAGCAGGTCATGGGAGCCGTGATTGCAGATCCCGTGACGGGCCAGATGACCCGCTATGCATCGGCCGAACTGCCCGGCTGGGTCGATGTGATCTATGACGGAGATCTGATCTGTCTTCAGTACAATGATGCCGCTCAGCTGCAGAATGGTTTTCTCAATACCCTGTTCGGGCAGAAAGACTGCCGCAGGGTGACCACGATGAGCCGGGACGATGATGAAGAAACCCTGTATCCGGATTTCGGTTATATCGCCAAAGGCGGTGATATCTGGATCTACACCGGCGTAACCAGCGTGAACGGGGATAGTTCCAATCTGGGCTTCATTCTTTCCAATGAACGCACAGAAGAGACCAGATTTATTACCTGTGCAGGAGCGGATGAATTTTCCGCCATGCGGAGCGCTGAGGGAGAAGTACAGGAAAAAGCTTACAAGGCATCCTTCCCCAGCCTGATCAATGTGGATAATATTCCGACTTACATTATGGTTCTCAAAGATGCCAACGGCCTGGTCAAGATGTATGCGGCTGTCAATGTCAGCCAGTATAATATGGTGGCGACAGCATCCACCCAGAAGGCCTGCATTGAAAAATATAATATGCTCGTGAGGGGAGAGATCTCTGCTGACCAGGCAGTCAAGACAGAGGAGGCAGTCCCGGAGGTGGATACATCTGCCTTTACAGAAAAGCAGATTACTATCAGCAAGATCGAGACCATCGTGCAGCAGGGAAATACCTACATCTATATCGTGGATGAAGAAAATCAGATCTATCATGCCAGATATGCGGATGTGATCGGTATGATCCTGCATGATGAGGGAGATGAACTGACCATCCTGACGGACGGCACCCATTTCCTTCTTCCGGAAGAATAAAAAGAGAGGAGGCGCAGAATGGACAGGATATATATCGCGATTGACCTGAAGTCATTCTACGCCTCCGTAGAATGCTTTGAGAGAGGGCTTGACCCTCTCCAGACCAACCTGGTTGTAGCGGACGCCAGCCGGACAGAAAAAACCATCTGTCTGGCTGTTTCGCCTTCTCTGAAGGCCTATGGCATTTCCGGCAGGGCCCGTCTGTTTGAGGTCGTAGAGGGGACTGCCAGGGTCAATGCCCAGCGGCTGAAGAAGGCGCCGGGCGGGAAGTTTACAGGATCTTCTTATCTGGATGAGGAGCTGAAAAAAGACCCCGGCCTGTCGCTGGACTATATTGTTGCGCCGCCTCGCATGCGCCTGTATATGGATTACAGTTCCAGGGTTTACAATATCTATCTGAAATACATCGCCCCGGAAGATATCCAGGTCTATTCCATCGATGAGGTCTTTATCGATGCCACTTCCTACTTGTCTCTGTACGGGCTTTCGGCCCATGATCTGGCCATGAAAATGATCATGGAGGTCCTGCAGGAGACTGGGGCAACAGCAACGGCCGGGATTGGGACCAATCTTTATCTGGCCAAGATCGCTATGGATATTTACGCCAAGAAGATGAAGCCGGATGAAAATGGAGTCCGGATTGCCCAGCTGGATGAGATGAGTTACCGGCGGGAGCTCTGGACCCATCAGCCCATCACGGACTTTTGGCGGGTCGGACGCGGATACGCCCGCAAGCTCAGGGAAAACGGTCTCTATACCATGGGGGATATTGCCAGGTGCAGCCTGGGACGGGCAGATGATTTCCACAATGAGGACCTGCTCTACCGCCTGTTCGGGATCAATGCAGAGCTTCTGATTGACCATGCCTGGGGATGGGAACCGGTCACGATCGCGGACATACGTGCCTATCAGCCCAAATCAAAAAGCATCAGCACCGCTCAGGTCCTCATGTGTCCTTATGAGAAGGCAAAGGCCAGAGTGGTCGTGATGGAGATGGCGGATGCCATGGCTCTTGACCTGGTGGATAAGCAGCTGATGACAGACCAGATGGTTCTGACGCTCAATTATGACATTGAAAACCTGCAGGATCAGACGCGCAGGTCCGCTTACCGGGGAGAGGTCACGACAGACTATTACGGCAGAAAGGTTCCCAAGCATGCACATGGATCTGCCAATCTGGGCAAGCATACTTCTTCTACCCAGAAGATCCTGGAAGCTGTCATGGGGCTTTTTGACCGGATTGCGGATGACTCCCTGCTGATCCGGCGGATCACCCTGGGGGCCAATAATATCCTGCAGGAGGAAGAGGTAAAAGAACCGGTAGTCTATGAGCAGATGGATCTCTTTACGGACTATGAGGCCCTGGAAAAGAAAAAAGAAGAAGAGAGGGCCGGCCTGGAAAAAGAGAAGAATCTGCAGAAAGCCCTTCTGGGGATCAAGAAAAAATACGGTAAGAACGCCATCCTGAAAGGGACTGACCTGCAGGAGGGGGCGACCATGATCGAGAGGAATAATCAGATCGGAGGGCACAAGTCATGAAAGGGCCTTATGATGATATCATAAATCTTCCGCATCATGTATCGGACCGGAGGTCTCATATTTCCATGGAGATGCGGGCTGCCCAGTTTTCCCCTTTTGCCGCCCTGACCGGCTTTGAGGCTGTCATTGAGGAGACAGAAGAGAAGGTCCGGCTGGCAGCAGAAGATAATGGATACCGGGAATTTGATTTCTAATTTCACAAAACGTTCACAAAGTACACACCTTTTGTACCTATTGCTTTGATATTCTTATTGCAGATCAGAGAAAGCGATCTGAAAAAGGAGATGAGAGCATGGCACAAAAGGTGTTTGAACGTTATGAGAAAAAATTTCTGCTGACCGGTGACCAGTACAGGGCACTTTGCCGGATCCTTCCGCAGTATATGGAGCCGGACGCCTTCACCAATTATACAATTCAGAATATTTATTATGACACAGATAATTTTGAACTGATCCGTGCTTCCATCGAGAAGCCAAAATACAAAGAAAAGATGCGTGTGCGCATGTACGGCAATCAGTTCACAGACCGGACAAAGGTCTTTCTGGAACTGAAGAAAAAATATGCCCGTGTCGTCTACAAGCGCAGAGAAGAGATGCCCTACCTGCAGGCAAAGGCATTTCTGCACAATGGAATCTACAAAGAAGAGAAAAGTCAGATTCTGCGTGAGATTGAATATACCATGCATCATTACGGATTGCGCCCGGCAGCCTATGTGGCATACGACAGAGAAGCCTTTAAGGGAATCGAAAACAGTGAGCTTCGGCTGACTTTCGACCACAATATCCGCTGCAGGGATCATGATCTGGATTTTGCGGCAGGAGATAAAGGAGTTCATCTTCTTGCAGAGGACCAGGTGCTCATGGAAGTGAAAATACCAGGCGCCATGCCTCTGTGGATGGCCAGATTCTTCTCAGAGCATCAGATTTATATGACTTCCTTCTCCAAATACGGGACCTATTACAGCAGATATCTGAAGGATATCGTCCGGACAAATGCAGAAGAAGCCGTATACATGGAAAGAAAAAACGTATTAAAGAAGGGAGCCTGACATGATCAGTTCATATTTCACATTAACAGCAGCCGAATTAAGCAGTTTCTTATGCAGCGCAGTCGTTTCCCTGATTCTAGGCGCGGTGATTGCAGCATTTCACACTTATAAAAATACCTACAGCAAGAACTTTATCCTGACCCTGGCTATTTTGCCTGTCATCGTACAGGCTGTGATCATGATCGTAAACGGCAATGTCGGGACAGGCGTGGCTGTCATGGGTGCCTTCAGTCTGGTCCGCTTCCGTTCTGTACCGGGCAATTCCAGAGAAATTGCCAGCGTATTTCTCTCCATGGCAGCAGGTCTTGCAGCAGGAACCGGTGAGCTGACCCTTGCCATCTTACTTACCGCAGTTGTGGAAATCATGGTTGTGCTCATGGTCAACTTTGCAGGCGGCCGCGGCGGCATGGCAGCCAGGATCCTCAAGGTTACAATTCCGGAAAACCTGGATTATCAGGGAATCTTTGATGATGTTTTCGCAGAGCATACATCTGCTGCAAAGCTTCGCCGTGTAAAGACGGTAAATATGGGAAGCTTATATGAACTGGATTATGACATCACTCTGAAAGATGAGAAGAAAGAAAAGAACATGATTGATGAGATCAGAATGCGGAATGGCAACCTGACGATTGTATGCGGCAGGGTTCCGGATAATAAAGAAGAACTCTGATCATTGTCACAGATCAAATGGTCCCGCACTGCCTCAGGGCAGGGCGGGACTTTGTTGTTTGCGGGGGATATTATCATTGGACTTATCAGGTCTCATATGGTATGATTTACTGTAGTATATTATGCAAACAGGAAGGATGAAAATGAATTCCAGAATAGCAATTTTAGGTATCATAATTGACAACCCGGATGTGACAGCGCAGGTCAATGAAATCCTGCATGAAAATGCGGATTATATTGTCGGAAGAATGGGAATTCCCTACAGATCCAGGGATCTGAATATTATTTCCATTGTGATCGACGCGCCGGCAGATGTGATCAATTCCATGGCCGGCAGAATCGGCCGCCTGAACGGTGTCAGTGCTAAAACGATCTACTCAAAAAACTAAGGAGGACAAAAGGATGAAGGCGTTACCGAAAAGCAAGATCTGGCTGTTTGCCATAGGACAGCTGGGATGGGCAATGATGTCAGGATTGATCTCCAACTGGCTGGTATATTTCTATCAGCCTGATCAGACAGCCATTGATGCGGGGCAGACCCTCTTTGTGCCGCAGGGAAGAGTGATTCTTGGAGTTCTTACCATCATCGGATGTATTACCGCTCTGGGACGAATATTTGACGCGGTGACAGATCCGCTGATCGCTTCACTCTCAGACAGGTGCAAGTCGCCCAAAGGACGCCGTATTCCATTTATGAAATATGCTTCCATACCGCTTGCGCTCAGTACAGTTCTGGCATTCTGCGCGCCGATCGGGCAGGTCAGCACGGTAAATGTGATCTGGCTTTTTGCATTCGTAATGATCTATTATCTTTCTATTACGGCTTACTGTACCCCTTATAATGCACTGATTGCCGAGCTGGGACATGACCAGCAGGAAAGACTTAATATTTCTACAGCAATCTCCCTGACCTTCATCGTTGGTACTGCATTTGCTTATGTGGCACCTATGGTATGGGGAGCTTTGGAAGGAAGTATGGGCCGTGTGCCTGCCATGCGTGTTACATTTGCCGTGATGGCTGTTCTGGCTGTTATTTTCATGCAGGTGCCTGTCTGAACCATCAATGAGAAAGAATATGTGCATACCAAACCTTCCGAGGGAACAGCAGTTTCCTCGCTGATCAAGACATTTAAAAACGGAGATTTCCGTCTTTTTGTAGGCTCGGATATTTTCTACTGGGTCGGCCTGACT
>CAMMZE010000013.1 GCA_946529195.1 uncultured Lachnospiraceae bacterium | reverse complement strand
AAGTCAGAAAGGAGTCATGAATATGTATTATGACGATGACACATATGTAAAGGGAAACGATGAGTATTCTTACAGCAACGAGTATACTTATTATGATGATACGCGGAGCAGATCCGGCGGCAGCACTGGCGGAAATGGCGGCTCTGGCGGCGGAAAGAAAAAGAAGAAGGGCGGGTTTTCCCGCTCTGTGATGAAGGCGCTGTGTCTGGGACTGGTATTCGGACTTGCTGCTTCAGGAGCCATGTTCGGATTTTATAAGGTGACCGGTACGTCGATTCCTGCGGTTTCCAGCGCACAGGAGAGCACGGCGACTCCCGGCAGTGTCCAGATTGTACAGACGTCATCTTCTTCTGCAGATACGGTACAGGCAGGCGGAGTAGCGGATATCGTTTCGCAGGTTATGCCCAGTATTGTAGCGGTCAATACAGAGTCCCAGCAGACCGTAACGGACTGGTTTGGCCGTCAGTATACACAGAATGCCCAGGGAGCCGGTTCCGGCATCATTCTCAGTGAAGACGGAGACACCCTGTATATCATGACCAACTATCATGTAGTCAAAGGCGCGACGCAGGTGAGTGTCAAGTTCTCTGATGAGACTACAGCCGAAGCTACCGTAAAAGGATACGATGAGGACGCGGATATAGCCGTGATTCTGATTGATATGGATGAGCTTTCCGCAGATACCAAGGATACCATCCGTGTGGCTGTTATGGGCGATTCTGATAATCTTAAGGTCGGTGAGAGCGCGATTGCCATCGGTAATGCACTCGGATACGGACAGTCTGTTACGACTGGTGTTGTCAGCGCTGTCAGCAGAGAAGTACAGCTGACAGATAAGACGATGACCCTGCTGCAGACCAGCGCTGCGATCAACCCCGGCAACAGCGGCGGCGCACTTTTAAATGGAAACGGCGAAGTCATTGGTGTAAATACAGTCAAGTATGAAGACACCTCTGTAGAGGGTATGGGATACGCTATCCCGATCAACAGTGCAATTGAGACAGCAAAGGCTATCATTGACGGTACCCTGCAGGCCAACAAAAATCAGGAGGCTTACCTGGGCATCCGCGGTGGTACGATTGATGAGGAGACTGCCAAGACATACAATGCGCCGGCAGGCGTTTATATCAGCAGCGTAGAGTCCGGATCTGCGGCACAGCGGGCAGGACTTCAGGCCGGATGCATCATTACCGCTTTCAATGGCGAGACCATCTCCACCATGGAAGAACTGCAGGAAGCTCTGGCAGGATGCTCGGCTGGCGACAGTGTAACGATCACAGTGTCCTTCCCGAGCGGCAAGGAATATGTTTCTCAGGATCTGACAACGATCCTGGGCAGCAAATCCGATGCTTCTGATATCTTTGGAAGTGAGGAAAATGCAGAATACGCAGGCTGATCAGATAAAATAGTTCAGGCGACTCCCGCGCCGGCAAAAGGCCAGTGCGGGAGTATTCTTTTGCGGAAGAAAGGCGCAGACTTGAAGCGCCTGGTTATATAGACTATAATAGAAGCAGAAATACAAGTTGACAGACTGGGCAGGCAGGAGGCTGAGATGGGAATAGATAATCAGGACGGATCCGGCGGAAAGGATACAGATCGCTACGAAAGCGTCTGTTTTGTATGCGGCAGGCCGGAGAGCAAGGCCGGAAAGATGCTCCGGCTCAATAAAGATAACAGTCTCTGCATTTGCGTGGACTGTATGCAAAATGGCATGACCAGCATGGGAGGCATGCAGGATCTGGAGATCAATCTTCCGGATATGCTGGCAGGCATGAATCTGAACCATTTAGAAGATATGCGGATGCCGGAACGCAACCGGGTCAAGCATTCTGTAAAAAAAGAACCGGAGAAATTTGACCGGAAAAAGATCCCGGCTCCGCATAAGATCAAAGAGCAGCTGGATGAATATGTGATTGGGCAGGAATTTGCCAAGAAAGTCATTTCGGTAGCTGTTTACAACCACTACAAGCGTGTGCGGACCGCATCGATGAATGATATCGAGATTGATAAGTCCAATATCCTGATGATCGGCCCGACCGGCTGCGGCAAGACCTACCTGGTCCAGACCCTGGCCAGGCTTCTGGATGTACCGCTTGCCATCACGGATGCCACTTCTCTGACAGAGGCGGGCTATATCGGGGATGATATCGAGAGTGTTGTTTCCAAACTGCTTCTGGCTGCGGATAATGATGTGGAGAGAGCCCAGGAAGGTATCATCTTTATTGATGAGATCGATAAGATTGCCAAGAAGCGCAACACGACCAGCCGGGATGTCAGCGGGGAGTCTGTGCAGCAGGGACTGCTCAAGCTTCTGGAGGGCAGCGAGGTAGAGGTGCCGGTCGGCGCGACCAGCAAAAATGCCATGGTTCCCCAGGTCACGGTCAACACCAGAAATATTCTTTTTATCTGCGGCGGGGCATTCCCGGAACTGGAAAAGGTGGTCAAGGCCAGATTGACAAAAAGCAGTTCGATCGGCTTTGGCGCGGACCTGAAAGACCGCTATGAAGACGATGAAAACATACTGGCAAAGACCACAATCGATGATCTTCGCAGCTTCGGCATGATTCCTGAATTCCTTGGCCGTCTGCCGGTCCTGGTCGTTCTGGAGGGACTCAGCAAGGAAATGCTGGTGCGGATCCTGAAAGAACCCAAAAACGCGATCCTGGAACAGTACCGCAAGCTTCTGGCTCTGGACGAAGTAGACCTGCGCTTTGATGATGACGCGATCGAAGCCATAGCAGAGCGGGCGGCAGAGAAAAAGACAGGTGCCAGAGCATTGCGCGGTGTCATCGAAGAGTTCATGCTGGATATCATGTATGAGATTCCAAAGGATCCCGGCATAGGCTCTGTAACGGTGACCAGAGCTTACATAGAAGGAAAAGGAAGTCCGCTGATCGGTATGCGCACGATCCCTGTTTTGCCGGGCAACTAGTCTGTAACGGTATAGCAGGATCTCGTGATCTGTGATATATTTTAAGTAGAAACCAGTATACAGGAGGTAGGAAAGATGTCGTTTTTTGATGATTTAAAAAAGAGTCTGGAAGCTTTTTCAAAATCTTCTGAGAGTATGTTCCAAAAATCCAGCGATGCTGTAGAGCTTCGCAAACTGAAGATGGAACAGGATTCTTTAAAGAAGGAGTTAAACAACTGCTACGCGCAGATTGGCAGAATGTTTCTTGAAAAGATCGATAACGATCAGATTCCTGCTGAGATGGAGATGCTGGTCAGACAGATTGAAGACTGCAAGGAAGCCATGGCGGAAAATGATCAGCTGATCGCGAAAAAGACCGGTCAGAGACTTTGCCCGGTATGCGGGGCAAAGGCAGGGAAGGAAGCTGTCTTCTGCCAGAAGTGCGGCACCCGTCTGCCGGATTTTGCAGTAAAAGAGGAAGAGCCGGAGCCTGAGACGGCAGAGCCGGAAGCGGAGGAAGCAGAATCTGAGCCTGTCAAAGGAGCTGAAGAGGAAAAGGCTGAGCCTGTACAGGAGGAAGCCGCAAAAGAGGATACTGCAGAAGATACGATACCGGAGGAAGAACCTGTATGAAAAAGATACTGACAATCGCGGCTGTGCTGCTTGGGGCGGGACTGGCATTGGCAGGCTGTTCTTCCAAAAAGATCTATACAGAGGAAGAAATCACGCAGATCCATGACATTACAGCAGTCGTGGAAGAGAGGCAGACAGCCTTTTACAATGTAGTCACCAACAGTATTCCCGGACGCCTGGAGCAGCTTGCACAGGAGAATGGGGGCATTGCAGCCTTTACTTCGACCAGGACACTGGATGCCTCAAAACCTATGCTGGCATTGACCTTCAATGCCGGGCCGGATGCGGAGGTCACGGAAAAGCTTCTGGATGTCCTCCAGGAAAACCAGGCCCATGCCACCTTTTTTATCGATCCTGACAAGCTGGATGAGAGCACCGCTCCTCTGCTCAAGCGTATGAGAAGGATGGGATGTGAGGTTGGCCTGTATATCACGGATCCGGGAGAGCTGGCAGACTATTCAGATGCGGATTTGAAGAAGACATTGAAAGAACGGATCAGCAAGATCGAACAGTACTCGGGGATGACCTGCAGCATTGCCAGACCTTACGGGGGCTATGTGCAGGATATGATCCGGGCGGCGCTGAAGATGCCTTTGATCCTCTGGAGCGTAGATACGGAGGATACTGTTTATGATGATGCCGCAACGACCCGTTCGCTTGCCCAGGAATACGCGTCAGACGGCGGAATCGTGATCATGCATGACCAGTACACTTCTACGGTGAATGCGGTACGCAATCTTCTGCCTGATCTGATCAAGGACGGATATCAGCTGGTTACGGTATCAGAGATGGCGGATGCCAAGGATGTTGTGCTCAATACGGATGAGGATTATTATACGATCGAGGCAGAGGAAGAGGAAACTGCCGATAGCGAAGATTGGGAATAAAATACTATGACAAAATTCAGATTGACAAAAAAGCAGCGGGATCAGTACCAGCTGCTCAGAGACCGGCTGGACACTGAACAGCGGGAAAGGCTGGTCAAAGAACTGGAAGAAGCCGGAGCGGATGCATCCGGCTTTTCCATGGCTGCCCTGCAGGCGCGGGGAGCATTACAGCAGCTGGAGAACCTGATCCGGAAGATGGATCAGGTCCTGGATAATTGTGAGATTATGCGGGAAGAAGACCCGGAAGATGTTCTGGCCTTTGATCTTTCCAGGATCAGGGCGGGAGAGAATACCGGATGCTGTGCTTTTGTGCAAGCAGGAGAGGCTCTTATATGTCTGCAGCAGAAGAAAGAAAAGGGGATACATACGCTCCAGCTGTCTCTGGACCGGAAGGAAAACGGGAAGACCTATCTGTGCCTGTGCCGGGACGAGGAGAAAAAGCAGCTGGAATATCTGATCCTGGGTGAATCATTCTGGGAGTGTCAGGAGCCGGAAAAGACAACAGCGGCTTCTTACAGATCCATTTCTCAGGCGGCGGGATCAGCTTATCTTCCCTATCTGCTGATTCTCTATTATATGGATCAGGATCGCCTTCATTCCGATCAGATGGGGATCCCGGATGAAAACTATTATCTGGATGAGGAGGTCTACCGCTTTCTGGCAGAGTGCCCGCCCTGGATGCCGCTTCCCGGGGACAGGGACGGTGTGCTGACGGATGGTCCGGTCAAAAAGCCCATGCGCAGCGCCCAGATCCCGATTGCAGAAGATGGCGTGATCCTTCGCCTGGAATATGGAGAACGGTTTGGTTTTGCCTATCAGATCCTGCCGATGGGGAAAGGGGAAGAAGAGGAGGAGTATGATCCTTTTGCAGAGGAAGAGCCTCTGGAGGAATACTATCATCTGAGAGACTTGCTTCAGTCCAGATACCTTCGTTATTACCTGATGCTCGCGGGAACGATAGAGATAGCCGGGACAGAATTTACGGAATTATAAAGAATTGTTTATGCAGACAGCAGAGGACAAAACGTTCTCTGCTTTTTTTTAATTTCAGCAGGATGACTTAACATAAATTTAACATTATTCCGAGGCTTAACTTAACATAATAGTGATATGTTAAAAACATAGGAGGTATAAGGCAATGTCGATTACAAACATCATCAGCCTGTTTGCGGGTATCGCTTTTTTCCTATATGGAATGTCTTCTATGGGAGACGGACTCAAACGCATATCCGGAAACAAGCTGGAACCTGTTCTTTATAAATTATCAGGAACCCCGATCAGGGGATTTCTGCTGGGCAGCGGTGTAACTGCCGTGATTCAGTCCTCTTCAGCCACTTCAGTTATTGTGGTTGGTTTTACGGATTCGGGAATGTTAAAGCTCAAACAGGCCATTCCCATTATTCTGGGTGCTATATTTGGTACCAGTATTACCGGCTGGGTAGTCTGTCTGAGTTATATCGAGGGAGCCGGCCAGCTGGGACAGATTCTTTCTACGGCGACACTGACAGGCGTTGTTGCTCTGATTGGCATCATTCTGAAGACTTTCGGCAAAAAGAAAGTCCATCGTGACATCGGTGAGCTCCTGATGGGATTTGCCATCCTGATGATGGGAATGAGTACCATGAGCGGCTCTGTATCCGGACTGAAAGATCAGCCCTGGTTTAACAGCCTGATGACATCTATGAGAAACCCGGTTCTGGGTATCCTTCTGGGATTCGGCGTTTCCGCACTTCTGCAGTCTGCATCAGCCGCGGTTGGTATCGTACAGGCTCTGTCAGTCACCGGGGCAGCTTCTTTTGAGAGCGTTTTGCCCATGCTGATGGGAATCTCTGTCGGAGCAGCACTTCCGGTACTTCTTACAGCACTGGGAACCAATCTCAATGGCAGACGGACAGCACTCAGTTATCTGGCATCGACTTTCATGGGCGTACTGATCTGCGCATCCCTCTTTTATATCATATCAGCTGTTGTAGAGTTTCCGTTTTTGGATCTTGTTATGAATCCCTTTTCCATTGCGCTCCTGAATACCGTATTCCGTCTGATCATGGTGCTGATCCTGATTCCGCTTACGGATGTGATCGAGGCAGTGGTATGTCATATTCTTCCGGATAAACAGGAGAAGGAAGACCCGCTGCAGATGAACGAACAGTTTATCCGTCATCCCATCCTTGCCATTGAGCAGTGCAGACAGAGAATCAGTGATATGGCTATGCAGTCCATGGAGTCTGTTATTGAAGCAGGCGCCCTGATCAGCAGGTACTCAGAGCCTGCCTTTGAAAAAGTTGTAGAGCTGGAGCAGGCAGGAGACCATTATGAGGATGTACTTGGTTCATTCCTTATGAAATTATCTGAACAGGATCTGACAGAAGCGCAGGGCCGTGAATCTACGATTTTCCTTCATACGATTCCGGACTTTGAGAGGATATCGGACCATGCCAGAAATGTTGCGGAGAGCGCCAAAGAGATTTATGATAAGAGAATGAATCTTTCGGAAGAAGTTATACATGAACTTTCTGTTCTGATGGCGGCAGTCAGAGAGATTCTGAGCATGGCAACAGAGGCCTTTGCCAACAAAGATATTGTAGTTGCTGAGAAAATAGAGCCTCTGGAGGAAGTCATCGACGGACTGTGTGAGCAGATGAAGATGCAGCATGTAAAGCGCCTGCAGCACGGGAAGTGCAGCATCGAGCAGGGATTCGTATTTAATGATCTGCTTACAGATTATGAGCGCATTTCCGACCATTGTTCCAATGTTGCGGCGGCGATTATCGAGATCTATGCCGGATCCTTTGCTACACATGAGTATCTGGATATGTTAAAATTAAACCACGACCGCAGTTTTGATAAGTACTATGAGGAGTACCGGAAAAAGTTTGTAATTTAAGGAAGTGCAGTAGATGGGCAATCTGATCTATCTGGTAGAAGATGATGAGAGTATCCGCAAGCTTGTGATCTATGCTTTGGAGTCACAGGGATTTGAACTGGCTGGTTTTGAGTCGGCAGAAGGATTCTGGAAAGCTATGTCTGAGAAAAAGCCGGATCTGGCTATTCTTGACATCATGCTTCCCGGGGAGGACGGAATCAGCGTCTTAAAGAGAATCCGAAAGACACAGAAAAGGCTTCCTGTCATTATGCTGACAGCAAAAGTGGCAGAATATGACCGGGTGGAAGGCCTGGATGCCGGAGCGGATGACTATATTTCCAAGCCATTTGGCATTATGGAACTGATTGCCAGAGTCCGGGCGGTCCTTCGGAGAGCGGAACCAGCCGAGGCAGAAGACAATGAATATAAGTGCGGCGTTCTGGAGATTTACTGGGACAGGCGTGAAGTCTACGCAGACGGGAAGGAAGCTTCTCTGACTTTTAAGGAGTTTGAGCTTTTGCGGATGCTGGTCGAACATGCAGGCATTGTCCTGCCCAGGGAAAAGCTCCTTGACAGCATCTGGGGACTTGGGGAACGGGAAAACCGGACCCTGGACGTACATGTCCGCACCCTGCGGGCTAAGCTGGGAGAGGCAGGGGCCTATATTCAGACAGTCAGAGGCGTTGGCTACAAGTTCGCAGGTGAGACAGTATGACAAAAACGATTTTCAGAAACATTTTTCTTGTTGGCGTGTTGGTTCTGGTCCTCTGCGGTGTCATTTTTTTCGGGGTACGGTACAGGCAGACCGTCGATGAGACATTTGCGGCTCTGAAGCAGGAGACGGCATATGCCGCGGAAGGACTGACGCTGTCCGGAAAGGTATATCTGGAAAAACTGGATGATACCAATCGTGTGACCTGGATTGACGAAGACGGGGAAGTCCTTTATGACAGTGCTGCAGACGGAGCCTTTTCTAATCAGAAGGAATGTGAAGAAGTTGCAGAAGCTTTTTCAGTCGGAGAAGGGACAAGCACCAGAAAATCCGAGACCCTCGGCAAGTCTTCCATGTATTATGCCAAAAAATGCAGTGACGGCACCGTTTTGCGTATGAGCAGACCCTCCCAGGCAGTCAGGTATGCCCTGATCTCAGTCAGCCCCATTTTATGGGCTCTGGTTCTGGTTCTTCTGCTTTCTGCCATATTGGCATTTCGCGCAGCCAGACAGATCGTTGCACCGATCAATGCCCTGGACCTTGAGGATGCCCGTAATAATCCCTACTCGGAACTTGCGCCTCTGCTGGATAAGATCGAAGAGCAGAAGCTGACCATTCAGGAGGAAGCAGCCGCGCGTGAAAGTATGCGAAGGGAGTTCTCTGCAAACGTATCTCATGAGCTGAAAACACCGCTGACTTCCATTTCGGGATTTGCGGAATTGCTGGCGGAGGGGATTGTATCCGGTGATAAGGTCCCCGAATTTGCCAAAGATATCTATAAAGAATCTCAGAGGCTGATCTCCCTGGTTGATGATATCATCAAGCTCTCCAAGCTGGATGAAAACGCAGTGGATCCAAAGAGAGAGGGCATAGATCTGAAGGAGCTTGCCATGGATGTGGCAGAGAACCTGAGGTCGAACGGAGAGTCCAGAGCGATTTCTATCGAGACAAGAGGAGAAAGCGCAAAGATTACAGGTGCCTACAACCTTCTCTATGAAATGGTTTATAATCTCTGTGATAACGCGGTGAAATATAACATTCCCGGAGGTAAGGTCATCATGGAGACGAGTACGGATCCGGAACATGCGATCATTTCTGTCGCGGATACAGGAATCGGTATCGCACCGGAAAACCAGAAGAGAGTCTTTGAACGCTTTTACAGAGTTGACAAAAGTCATTCCAAAGAAATCGGAGGAACGGGTCTTGGACTGTCGATCGTAAAACACGGAGCCCTTTATCACAACGCGAAAATCGAGCTGGAAAGTGAGGAAGGGCACGGAACGACCGTGAGACTGATTTTTGAAAAGTCAGATTCTCAGTGACAAAAAAGAAGCTGTATCATTTTTGATGGTACGGCTTCTTTCTGATTTTACAGGGGTGGGCTGATTTCCTTTTCTTGACAAGCAGTATCGGTGCAATGTAAAATATTATGGCATGTTTACGAGAATCTGATTTGCGGAGTAAGCTTGGCAAATCACTGCCCATCGGAGGAATATAAATGGCTGACTATAAAAATGAAATTACAAGACGCCGGACCTTTGCGATCATCTCGCATCCGGATGCCGGCAAGACCACCCTTACAGAGAAGTTCCTTCTCTATGGAGGTGCGATCAATCTGGCCGGTTCGGTCAAGGGAAAACATACAGCAAGACACGCTGTTTCCGACTGGATGGAGATTGAAAAAGAAAGAGGTATCTCAGTAACATCTTCTGTAATGCAATTTAATTACAGAGATTTCTGCATCAATATTCTGGACACACCCGGACATCAGGATTTCTCAGAGGATACATACCGTACCCTGATGGCAGCAGATTCTGCTGTCATGGTAATCGATGCTTCCAAGGGTGTTGAGGCGCAGACCATCAAACTCTTTAAGGTCTGTGTGATGAGGCATATCCCGATCTTTACCTTTATCAACAAACTGGACCGCGATGCATTGGATCCTTTTGATCTGATGGATGATATTGAGAATGTACTGGGGATCCATACCTGCCCGATCAACTGGCCGATTGGAAGCGGACGGGAATTCAAGGGGGTCTATGACCGCAGAACCCGTCAGATCCACTCCTATACAGAGATCGGAAACGGCGCAAAGGAGGCAGATGATCTGTCCCTGACCATGGATTCTCCTGAACTGGAGTCCGCACTGGGCAGTGAGCTTTATGAGCGTTTGCAGGAGGATGTGGAGCTTCTGGATGGAGCAGGAGATGAACTTGACATGGAGCAGGTGACTGCGGGAGAGCTGTCTCCGGTATTCTTCGGATCCGCTTTAAACAATTTTGGTATCGAGCTTTTCCTCAATTACTTCCTGGATATGACCCTTCCTCCCAGACCCCGTATGTCTGATGAAGGTCTGGTGGATCCGTTCAGCCCGGATTTTTCGGCATTTGTGTTCAAGATCCAGGCCAATATGAACAAAGCGCACAGGGACCGTATCGCCTTCATGCGAATCTGCTCAGGCAAATTTGAGGCAGACAAAGAAGTCTACCATGTGCAGGGCAAGCGCAAGGCCCGCCTTTCCCAGCCGCAGCAGCTGATGGCCCAGGACCGTAAAGTAATCGAGGAGGCTTATGCGGGTGATATCATCGGTGTATTTGATCCCGGCATTTTCTCCATTGGAGACACGGTCTGTGCACCGGGCAAGAAGTTTGCCTTTGAGGGAATCCCGACCTTTGCACCGGAGCATTTTGCCAAGGTATACCAGGTCGACACCATGAAGCGCAAGCAGTTTATCAAGGGTATTTCCCAGATCGCCCAGGAAGGCGCAATCCAGATCTTCCAGGAATACAATACCGGTATGGAGGAGATCATCGTGGGCGTTGTCGGCGTCCTCCAGTTTGACGTTCTGCGCCACCGCCTGAAAGCGGAGTATGGAGTGGAGATCCGGATGGAGACCATGCCGCATGAGTATATCCGCTGGATCGCCAATCAGGATCAGATCGATGTCAGCACCATTATCGGTACATCTGACATGAAGCGGATCAAAGACCTCAAGGGCAATCCCCTCCTGCTCTTTGTGCATGAGTGGGCCGTCCGTACTGTTCTGGATAAAAACAAAGGGCTCGAGCTTTCTGAGTTCGGCCGCTGGTAAAATAATCGGGAGACAGCTGCGTCATGACGACACAGCTGTCTTTTTGTTCCCTTGAATAGACTTGAAAAAAGAAAGCATTTCATGTATAGTAAGGTTATCTGATTTGAAGGAATAAAGGAGATGGTTCCCATGGCAAAGATAGCGGTTGTAACAGACAGCAACAGCGGGATCACACAGGCAATGGCAAAAGAGATGGGCATTCGTGTACTGCCCATGCCTTTTGATATAGACGGTAAGGAATATTACGAAGATATCAATCTCACACAGGAGCAGTTCTACGACATGCTGAAAGGGGGAGCCAATGTCTCCACTTCCCAGCCTGCGCCCGGGGATGTGATGGCACTCTGGGATGAGCTTTTGAAAGAGTATGATCAGATCGTATACATTCCCATGTCAAGCGGGCTGAGCAGTTCCTGCCAGACAGCCCAGATGCTTGCGGCAGATTATGATGGCCGTGTGGAGGTTGTCAATAATCAGAGAATTTCCGTTACCCAGAGACAGTCCGTACTGGATGCTCTGGAGCTGGCAGCAGCAGGTAAGGAAGCGGCGCAGATCCGTGAGATCCTGGAGAAACAGAAGTTTGAGTCCAGTATCTATATTATGGTAGATACGCTCACTTACCTGAAGAAGGGCGGCCGCATCACACCGGCAGCAGCCGCACTTGGTACTTTACTTAAGTTAAAGCCTGTTCTGCAGATCCAGGGTGAGAAGCTTGATGCTTTTGCCAAGGCAAGGACAGTCAAGCAGGCGAAAAATATTATGATCAATGCGATCCGCAAGGATATGGAGACCCGGATCGGTCAGTCCGCGGCCGGGGAACATGTCCATATTTCGGCATCGTATACACCGGGAGAAGGCATAGAGGAGTGGCTGGATGAGATCCGGGCAGCATTTCCGAATCACGAGATTTACCATGCGCCTCTTTCCCTCAGCGTTTCCTGCCATATCGGTCCCGGCGCTCTGGCTGTGACGGTTACGAAGGAGCTGACATGCTGAGAGGAGAGTATGTACATGTGATACATGATCTCGCCCCGCTCTGCGATGAGAGTTCTCATACCCTGATATTAGGATCCCTGCCCTCGGTAAAGTCCCGGGGGCAGTTTTTTTACAATCATCCGCAGAATCGCTTCTGGAAAGTAATTGCTGCCGTGACGCAGCAGCCGCTTCCGGAGACATTTGATGAAAAAAAGAAGCTGATTCTGGAAAACGGGCTGGCGCTCTGGGATGTCATAGCCGAGTGCGATATCATCGGATCCGGAGACAGCAGTATACGGAATGTCAGGCCAAATGATCTGACAGTGATTCTGGATGCGGCGCAGATCCGGAAAATCTGTGTAAATGGCTCCACCGCCGGCAGATTGTATAAAAAATATATTTATCCACAGACCGGGATAGAAGCGGTCACGCTTCCATCCACAAGCCCTGCAAATGCTGCCTGGAAGCTGGAGGATCTGATAGCGGCCTGGCGGCAGATCATGGAGTAAGCAATCTGAAAGGAGGGACTCTATGAAGAAAAAAAACAGAGTATTTGCAGCATTGTTATGTGTGTTCCTGCTGGCAGCAGGGACAGCAGGCTGCGGGAGCAAGGCGGCAGAGCCGGAGAAACTGACTGCGGAATCTCTGATCCGGCAGGTGCAGGAAAAAACAGATGCCATGCAGTCCATGGAGACACATGCTGACATTCTGATCGATATGAGCGGAGAAGCC
>CAMMZE010000012.1 GCA_946529195.1 uncultured Lachnospiraceae bacterium | reverse complement strand
GCGATCAGACAGTTTGCAATCAAGAGAAATAAATACCGGGGTCCTCCCCAGGAATAAAAGATCAGGGAGAACACCAGCATGACAATGTTCTTTTTCTCAATTGTCTGTGTCCTGAAATATATGATCAGATTCAGTGCCAGAAAAAAATATACAAAAAACAGGCTCGAAAAAACCATTATTGAGCTCCTATATAAACATAATCACAAGCCCATGATGCACAGATTGCAGAAGTCAGAAAAGATTCTGCCCCGATATTACATCATGCCTTTTCAGTATATCTTTTTCCCCGGAAAAAATCAACGGCTGAGAATGAATTTATTACAAAAATGTAAAGGAATCAATAATCCTCCCAAGCATCCTCATCATCCATAAAACCATCCCAGGCATCATCGATATCTTCGTATTCATCTTTGTAATCCTCATAGTATCCATCCAGATCATGATCATCCGGTTCAACAGGATCCTGATAGTAATTGTTCTTGGAAGAGTTATCCAGTCTGTCCCGGATTTCCTGCTGTCTTTGCTCTTCCGCTTCTGCCTGCTCCTGGCGCCGCCGATCTCTTAACTGCTCCAAGAGCTCCTCTGCCGGTTTCAGCTCATTCAGCTCTAAGCCATAACGTTCCTGCAGAAAAGAAACCTCTTCGCAGGCATCGTCCAGCCTGGAAATGGAAGCAGACAAATCTCTTTCGTCCACAGCATCGATAGCCTCCTGCAGGCATTTTCTCCCGCATTCCTGCATCTGATCGGGCCAGATCAGGCAGAGCATATCCATGCTCACCCAGTCCCATTCCTTTCTGTCATAAGAACTATTATAAGGCCTTTCATCGGAAAAGACTTTTTCGTACTCCCCTTTTTCAGCCTGCGAGAGCACACTGCAAAGACCGGAAAGTCCATAAGATCCCCCATATTGGAGACCTCTTTCATAGACTTCCTTCACCGCCTGCTGCACGGGCAGGACTGCGATTTTTTCGCCTGCTGTATTATAAAGCCCATCCAGGCAGGAAAAAAACTCCTTCTCCAGATTCTCTCTCTTTTCTTTCCAGACAGCTTCCAGGGCACATTTTTTCAGTTCCTCCGAACTCGAGAACGCATTGACCTGCTCATATATAAGAGCCTCCCGCCAGTTATCTCTCCAGACATCATGCCGGATGGACCTGTCAATCTGCCCTTTGGTCTCCTCCTCCCAGCGGATCAGCCGCATCAGCTCTGTCCCAAATTCCTTTTTGTCCCGGATCAGGCCGGCAGCATCATACGTAGTGCTGATATTCTGTTCTTCTGCGTACTGCCTGGCTTCATCCAGAGCCTGTTCTTTGCGAAAATGTCCATAAGTCAGAACCACTGCGATTATGGCTGCGATTACAACCACAGCAGATACCATTTTTTTCTTGTTTTTTTCCAGAAAACCGGGTCCCTGCGGCTCCTCACTAACATTACCGTTCTCTCTCACTTCTAACTTTTCCATATTTCCCGGCTGTTTTCCTTCCGCAGCTGCTGCTTTTTTTCTGCCTGTAAATCCCCAGGTAAAAAAGCGGATTAAGAAAGCCACATCTGCAAGGAAAAAGGGAATATCTCCCTCCATCTGTAAAACCACTGCAAAGAGTATGATCCAGAATATGATCTCCGGCAGACAGCCCATGCAGCCGGTTCCCTGTCCTCCCGGGCCGCCGGAATGATTTCCGCCGGAAGACTTATGGGAACTTTCCTTCCCATCTTCTTCCTCTATAAAACCAAGAAGGGCAGGGTCTTCCCGGTATATACGGTCTGTCATACGCTCGCCCTGTTCACTATGAAAAGGACCTTCATTAAAGTCTGCGCTCATACCTGTCTCTCCTGTCCGTCTCATGGTTTTCTCTTCTGTTTTCATTATACTCCACGGCATTCATCTGTCAAATCGGGACAAAAAAACCTTTCGGAAAGACAGATCCTTATCTGTCCTCCGAAAGGTTTTATTCATCTCATATTCAGATGTTAAGGGGCTGATTACTTGCCCATCTGCTTTGCAACCTCTGCTGCAAAGTCCTCTTCCTTCTTCTCAATGCCTTCGCCCTTCTCATAGCGAACATAGCTCTTGATGGAGAAAGGAGCGCCAACTTCCTTGGCTACCTGATCTGCATAAGCCTTGATGGTCTGCTTGCCATCCTCAGCCATGAAGAATACCTGATCCTCAAGGCAGATCTCTTTAAGTTCCTTGTTGATACGGCCCATGATGATGCCCTGGATTACCTTCTCAGGCTTCTTGGACTCCTTGGGATCGTTCATGATCTGAGCCATAAGGATCTCTTTCTCATGATTGAGATACTCCTGGCTTACCTGACTGCGGTTGAGATACTTAGGTCTCATAGCAGCGATCTGCATAGCGATGTTCTGGCCAGGCTGTGCAACAGCTGCAGGAGCAGCTTCGGTAGCCATCTCAAGCAGAACACCGATCTTGCCGCCCATATGGATGTAGGAGCAAAGAAGTCCATCAGTTACAATTCTCTCAAATCTGCGGATGCTGATCTTCTCACCGATTACGGAAATCTCCTGGGAAAGTGCCTGCTCAACAGTAACGGAAGCATCATCGATCCAGGGCTCAGCCATCAGCTCTTCCAGAGTATTTGCAGAAGACTCAAAAGCCTGCTGTGCAACACGTGCAACATAGCCCTTGAACTTAGCGTTGGTAGCTACGAAGTCTGTCTCGCAGTTAACTTCTACGATAACGCCTCTCTTCTGATCCTCAGATACAACAGTGGCAACAACACCTTCTGCTGCAATACGGGAAGCCTTCTTCTGTGCAGCTGCAAGACCCTTCTTACGAAGTTCCTCTACTGCCTTATCGATATCACCTTCGGTCTCTACGAGAGCCTTCTTGCAAGCCATAACGCCTGCACCAGTGAGATTCATTAACTCTTTTACCAGCTTTGCGGAAATATCTGCCATCTTAATCTCTCCTTATCAATTACTCAGCATCCTGAGTCTCTTCAAAAGCTTCTTCAACTTCACCTGCATCTGCGCCCTGCTGTGCCTCAATGACAGCATCTGCCATACGGGAAACGATCAGCTTGACTGCGCGGATTGCGTCATCGTTGCCGGGGATCACGTAATCGAGTTCCTCGGGATCGCAGTTGGTATCAGCAATACCGATCAGGGTAACGCCCAGTGTATGTGCTTCCTGTACGCAGATTCTCTCCTTCTTGGGATCTACGATGAAGATTGCGTCAGGAACTCTTGTCATATTCTTAATGCCGCCAAGGTTGCGCTCGAGTTTCTCCCACTCTTTCTTGATCTGGATAACTTCCTTCTTGGGAAGAACATCAAATGTGCCGTCCTCGGACATTCTCTCGATGTCTTTGAGTCTTTCGATACGGCTGCGGATAGTCTTGAAGTTGGTCATCATACCGCCGAGCCATCTCTCGTTAACATAGTACATGCCGCAGCGCTCAGCCTCAACCTTAACGGTATCCTGTGCCTGCTTCTTGGTTCCTACAAAAAGAATAGTGCCGCCGTCTGCCACGATATTCTTGACAGCATTGTATGCGTCATCTACCATACCTACGGTCTTCTGCAGGTCGATGATGTAGATGCCGTTTCTCTCTGTGTAGATGTAGGGAGCCATCTTGGGGTTCCATCTTCTTGTCTGGTGTCCGAAGTGCACGCCTGCTTCCAGCAGCTGCTTCATAGAAATTACGCTCATGTTTTTACCTCCATGGTTTGATCTTCCGCAGGACTCATCTCCGGTCTGACCCTTTGGGCACCATTGCCGGAATCCGCCTGCGTGTTTTTTAACTGACGAATGATATTATAACAAAAAGGCCTGCCCCTGGCAAGCCTTTTTATAAAAAATATTCACTGTCTGAATGTGTCCGGAAAGTCCGTCCGGAATCAGTTTTCATTGGCCTTTTTCAGCTCATCAAATACTACATCGTTCAGGACCTTGATATAGGTTCCCTTCATGCCGGATGAACGGGACTCGATCACGCCGGCGCTCTCAAACTTGCGCAGGGCATTGACGATGACAGATCTGGTAATGCCGACCCTGTCTGCGATCTTGCTCGCTACCAGAATTCCCTCTGTTCCGTCCAGTTCTTCAAAAATATGAGTGATCGCTTCAAGTTCGGAAAATGACAGGGTGCTGATAGCTGATCTTACAATCTGGATCTTGCGGTTCTCCTCCGCATTCTCCTCATTGACCGAACGCAGCATCTCGAGTCCGACTACAGTAGTACCGTACTCACTCAAGATGATATCATCAATCTCATAAGCCGATCCGATCCGGTAGATAAACAGGGTTCCCAGTCTCTCTCCCGCAATATTGATCGGTGTGATGATCGCATGATAATCGCTTATATTCTCTCCCTCAAATCCCAATGTATAGAGATTAACATTTTCCTTGGTAGAAAGGATGCTTAAAAGCCTTTCATTCAACAGGTCGTCAATATGGCTGCCTACCTTATCCATGATCAGATCCTGCAGGGCAGGAATCTCAGGTCTGGCACATGCTCCGAGCACTTTTCCCTTGCGGCTGATCACCAGGGCATTAGACTTTAAAATGTCACTCAGGATATCACATATATCGTTAAAGACGACCATATGTGAATTGTTGTTCTGCAGTAATTTGTTAATTCGCCTAGTCTTATCCAGCAATTGCACGCCCACTTGATATCATCCTCCTTTTCACCTTATTATTCTAGTATATTCTATCACATAATTATGCCTTGGACAAGGAGTTTGACTGATTTTTTTAAGAATTGTTAGACTATATTTTTCCTTTGTCAAAAAAGTCTGTATTTACTATGCAAAAGTCAACTATTCTGCTGAAGCATCCTTAACAAATCCACAAGCCGGATCTATGCAGACCAGTTTGCTGCCCTTATGGACCATGAGTCCCTGACACTGGGGGCACTTTTCTGCAGAGGGCCGCTGCCAGCTCATAAAATCGCAGGCAGGGTTATCTATGCAGCCGTAATAGCGGCGGCCTTTCTTGGTCTTGCGGATCACAATATCCTTTCCGCACTTGGGACACATAACGCCGGTCTTCTCATAATAGGTCATGGTATTGCGGCATTCCGGGAATCCGGGACAAGCCAGGAACTTCCCGTGCGGGCCGTATTTGATTACCATCAGACGTCCGCATTTATCACAGGGAACATCTGAGACCTCATCTTCCAGGCTGACATGTTCCAGCTCTTTTTCCGCATTATCGACAGCCGTTTTCAGATCCGGGTAGAAATTGCGCACCAGCGTCTTATAGTCCACCGCGCCTTCGCCGACCTTGTCCAGCAAAAGCTCCATATTGGCTGTGAAATCAGTATTGACGATGCTGGGGAATGACTGCATCATGAGATTGTTGACTACCTCTCCCAGGTCAGTCACATAGAGGTTTTTGTTCTCTTTGGTAATATAGTGTCTGGCAAGAATGGTAGAGATCGTCGGTGAGTAAGTACTCGGTCTTCCGATCCCGAGTTCTTCCATGGCACGGACCAGAGATGCCTCTGTATAGTGAGCAGGCGGCTGGGTAAAGTGCTGCCGGGGATCAAAGGAATCAAAGGACAGACTGCTGCTCTCTGTAATCTTTCCGGCAAGAACATTGTTTTCCGCCTTCTCCTCATCCGGCTTATAGACCGCCATAAATCCTTCAAAGACCAGTCTGGATGCTGATACAGAGAAGGTATAGTCGCCGGCTGCGATCTGGATGCTGGTGGTCTCATAAAGGGCATCCTGCATACGGCTGGCTACAAACCGGTTCCAGATCAGCTGATAGAGCCTGTACAGATCCCTGCTCAGGGAGTCTTTGATCTTTTCCGGGGTCATATCCATATAGGTCGGACGAATGGCCTCATGGGCATCCTGAATCTTGTGACCGGCTTCTGCCTTCCTGCTGCCGTCGGCCACATAATCCTTTCCAAACTGCTTTTCGATATAGGCGCGGACATTGGCGTCAGCTTCTTCCGAAACGCGGACAGAGTCTGTACGCAGGTAGGTGATCAGGCCGACAGTGCCGCTCCCCTTCACTTCTACGCCTTCATACAGCTGCTGGGCCAGACGCATGGTCTTCTGTGTGGAAAAGTTCAGTTTTCTGGAGGCCTCCTGCTGCAGGGTACTTGTTGTAAAAGGAAGAGGACACTTGCGTGATCTCTCACCCCGTTTGATCTCCGCGATTTCAAAAGAGCTGCCTTCCAGATCCTTCAGGATCCGGTCCATCTCTTCGGCAGAATGAATCTCGACCTTTTCTCCCTGATGGGTGTCAAGCCTGACTGTCAGGGGTTTCCTCTCCCCTTCCACGTCCAGCAGGACATCCAGAGTCCAGTACTCTTCCGGGATAAAGGCATCAATCTCCTGCTCCCTGTCGCAGATCAGACGCAGAGCCACGGACTGCACACGGCCCGCACTCAGGCCGCGCTTGACCTTTTTCCAGAGAATGGGACTGATCAGGTAACCCACCAGACGGTCCAGGATTCTCCTGGTCTGCTGCGCGTTTACCAGATTCATGTCGATATCTCTTGCCTGCTTGATTGACTGCTTGACAGCACCTTTGGTGATTTCATTGAAGGTGATGCGGCTTGTCGTATTCTTATCCAGCTTGAGGGCCTCAGCCAGATGCCAGGAAATCGCCTCTCCTTCGCGGTCCGGGTCCGTTGCCAGATATACTTTATCTGCCTTTTTGACCTCCTTGCGGAGCATGGCAAGGATATCACCCTTGCCCCTGATTGTGATGTATTTGGGCTCAAAATCATGTTCCGGGTCAATGCCGATCTGGCTCTTGGGCAGATCACGGACATGTCCGTTCGACGCGACAACATGATAATTTTTTCCCAGGAACTTGTTGATGGTCTTTGCTTTCGCAGGAGACTCAACAATAACTAAATATTTTGCCATACAAACAGTACCTCCGGATTAGCGGACAACCAGATTGACCAGCTTTCCGGGCACATAGATCTCCTTCATGATCTGTTTGCCCTCGAGGAGCTCCGGAATACGCTCCACCTGTTTTGCGTCCGCTATAATCTTTTCTTTGTCCTCAGAGACAGAGATCATCATCTTGCCTCTGACCTTGCCATTGATCTGTACAACGATCTCGACTGTATTGTCTACTGTCTTTGCCTCGTCATACTCCGGCCAGGGAGCGGTGCTCACCATTCCTTCTTCGCCGATCTCGGCCCACATTTCCTCGCAGATGTGCGGGCAGAAGGGTGTCAGTATGCGGATAAAGGCACTCAGCTGACTGCGGGAGATTGTGCCGGCGTCGCTGATTTCATTGATCAGGGACATCATAGCAGCAATTGCAGTATTGAACTTCATTGCCTCGATATCTTCAGTGACTTTTTTGATTGTCTTATGGACTGCGCGCTCAATCTTCTCGTCCTGCGCTTTTGCATCCATGATATCTGTAAGAGAAGCAAATCTGTGCAGGAATCTTCTGCAGCCCTTTACTGCATTCTCGCTCCAGGGCGTAGCTGCAGTATAATCTCCCATGAAGAGAACATACAGACGCAGTGTATCAGCACCGTACTCATTTACAATGTCAGTCGGGTCAACTACATTGCCCTTTGTCTTGCTCATCTTGTCGCCGTCAGGGCCAAGGATCAGTCCCTGATAGGTACGCTTCGCATAGGGCTCAGGTGTATTTACAAGACCATTGTCATACAGGAATCTATGCCAGAATCTGGAATAGATCATATGACGGGTTACATGCTCCATACCGCCGTTGTACCAGTCAACCGGCATCCAGTAATTGAGCTTCTCCATATCTGCAAACTCTTTGTCATTATGAGGATCGCAGAAACGAAGGAAATACCAGGAAGACCCTGCCCACTGGGGCATGGTATCTGTCTCTCTCTTTGCAGCGCCGCCGCACTTAGGGCAGGTGCAATTCACGAAGGACTCAATCTTGGCCAGCGGGGACTTGCCGTCCTCACCGGGTACGAAATTATCAACCGGAGGCAGCTCCAGCGGCAGCTCTTCATAAGGTACCGGAACAATACCGCAGCTCGGGCAGTGAATGAGCGGAATCGGCTCTCCCCAGTATCTCTGTCTGTTGAAAGCCCAGTCTTTCATCTTATACTGAACTCCTGCGCGGCCGATACCCTTCTCCTCCAGGTACTCAAGCATTCTGGCAATGGAATCCTTTTTATTGGTCAGGCCGTTGAGGAAATCAGAATTGATCATCTCACCGTCTCCGGTGTAGGCCTCCTCATCGATATTTCCGCCCTTGATGACCGGAATGATATCTGCGCCGAATTCCTTTGCGAAATCATAGTCACGCTGGTCATGGGCAGGTACTGCCATGATCGCGCCGGTGCCGTATCCCATCATTACATAATCTGCAATGTAGATCGGGATCTCCTTGCCGCTGACCGGATTGACCGCGCTCAGGCCGTCCAGACGCAGACCGGTCTTGTCCTTAACCAGCTGTGTACGCTCAAACTCTGTCTTCTTGGCGCACTCTTTGCGGTAAGCTTCCACGCCATCAAAGTTTTTAATCTGATCTTTATACTTATCAATCAGCGGATGCTCCGGAGCCATAACCATAAAGGTTACGCCGTAAAGGGTGTCGCATCTTGTCGTATATACTTCCAGGGTCTCACCGGTGCCTGTGATGGTAAAGTCAACAAAAGCGCCGGTAGATTTGCCGATCCAGTTGATCTGCTGCTGTTTCACGTTCTCCGGATAATCAACCATATCCAGGCCCTCAAGCAGCTTGTCTGAATAATCTGTGATGCGCAGATACCAGACATCCTTGGGCAGCTGGATAACATCACTGTGACAGATGTCGCATTTACCGCCCTGGGAATCCTCATTAGAAAGGACAACCTTACAGTGCGGGCAGTAATTAACCAGTGCCTTATTACGGAAAACATATCCTTTCTCAAAGAGCTTAAGGAAAATCCACTGTGTCCATTTATAATACTCAGGAGTACTGGTTGCAAACTCACGGCTCCAGTCAAAGGAGAATCCTACAGCACGCAGCTGTTCGGAAAAGTGTTTGATGTTGTCCCGGGTAATATCTGCAGGATGACGGCCGGTCTTAACCGCATAGTTCTCTGCAGGCAGTCCGAAGGAATCATATCCGATCGGGAAGAGAACATTGTATCCTTCCATTCTCCTCTTTCTGGCAAGAACCTCGATACTGGAATAAGCCTTGATGTGTCCCACATGCATTCCTGCTCCGGAAGGATAGGGAAACTCTACCAGTCCGTAGAACTTAGGCTTCTTGATAAAGTCCTGTGCTTTAAAGATCCCGGACTCTTCCCATTTCTTCTGCCACTTGCCTTCAATCTGCTTAAAATCATATTTCATAGGTGAAAACCCTCCTTGTTTATCTCGCTCCTGATGCGTCTAGTCTTTATCATATACACAATTACAACAAAATGCAAACAGTTTTTTTGTCGAACGGTGTCGACAAATGATAATTGATTCGACTCTCGCATCCCGCCTATAATGAAGCTTAACAGAACAGGAGGTGAAAAATATGTTCAGCAGTGCATACAGCGCGGTACTTGATGGTATCGACAGCAGGATGATCCGCGTAGAAGCAGATGTGAGCAGCGGTCTGCCCTATTTTGATCTGGTCGGCTATCTGTCCGGCGAGGTCAAAGAGGCCAGAGAGCGGGTGATGACCGCGATCCGCAATTCCGCTTTTCTGCTGGAACCCCGCCGGATCATCGTCAATCTTTCCCCGGCTGACCTGCGCAAGTCCGGGACATCCTATGACCTGGCGATCGCCGCATCCGTCCTCTCCTCTTACGGTCTGATTCCGCGGAGGGAACTGGAGAACACGGTCCTGGTCGGTGAGCTTGGTCTGGACGGTTCAGTCCGGGGCGTCAACGGGGTCCTGCCCATTATTCTTTCCGCCAGGGAGGCGGGGATCAGCCGCTGCATTGTCCCGGCAGAGAATATCAGGGAAGGGATTGGAATCAGCGGGATTCATCTATATGGTTTTTCCTCATTAAAAGACCTGGTCTCTTTTTTCAGTGCATCGCCCGATGCCTCTTTCACAGAAGCAGCCAGTGAACTTCCTTCCGGCGCAGGAGATGAGTCTCTCCCTGATTTTGCGGAGATCCGCGGACAGGAGGGCCTGCGGCGCAGCATGGAGATTGCCGCCTCAGGCATGCACAATATTCTCATGATCGGCCCGCCTGGATCCGGCAAGTCCATGGCTGCCCGCCGGCTTCCGTCTATCCTGCCCGCCATGCATCCCCAGGAGTATATGGAGGTCTCCAGGATCTACAGCGTTGCCGGTCTCCTGCGCAAGAAAGGCGGCCTGATCACCCGCCGGCCCTTCCGCAGTCCCCACCATACCATTCCGGAGACATCCTTTGCGGGAGGAGGCCGGTATCCTGCCCCCGGCGAGATGAGCCTGGCCCACCGGGGAGTCCTTTTTCTTGACGAACTGACGGAATTTCCCCAGGCTGTTCTGGAGCTGATGCGCCAGCCCATGGAGGATGGGAAGATCGTGATCAACCGTCTGCAGGGTTCCTGCGTATACCCTGCCCGCTTCATGCTGGTCGCCGCAATGAATCCCTGCCGGTGCGGCTACTTTCCGGATCTTACCCGCTGCAGGTGTACGCCCCTGCAGATCCAGCGCTACATGGACCGGATCAGCAAGCCTCTTTACGACCGGATCGATATGTGCGTGGAGGTAGGCGCTGTCAAGATCGATGTCCTGCAGAGTCATGAAAAAGCAGGCGAGTCTTCCGCTGAGATCCGGCGGCGGGTGGAGGCTGTGACACAGATGCAGGCGGAACGATTCGCCGGAGAATCCTATTCCCACAACGCGGAGATCCCGGCTTCTGATATAGATCAATACTGCCCTCTAGCCAGAAAAGAACGGGAATATATGCGGGATATCTATGAGAAGCATGATCTGACCGCGCGCAGCTACCACAAGCTGCTCAAAATCGCCCGGACCATCGCGGATATGGAGGGGGCCCGCGATATCAGTCTCAGACATCTGAAGGAGGCTTTTTTTTACAAGTCCATCGGGCCGGGCTACTGGAGGGGGATCCATGATGCATGAGGATCTGTTATGGTTCTGGCTGAGCAGTATTCCGGGTGTGGGACCGGTCACTGTTCACCGTCTGCTTGAGATTTTTCATGCTCCGGCGGAGATTTATGCAGCATCGGAAAAAGCCCTGCAGGAAACGGACCTCTTAAAACCTGCCATGCTGAAAGCCCTGATCACTTCTAAAAATCCGGGCCTGCTGCAAAAGTCTTTTGATGCTATGCTAAGGAAAGGAATCCGCTTTTTCAGCTTCCCCTCTCCCGACTATCCGGATATCCTCCGCCAGATCTATGATCCTCCGGCCGCTCTCTATGTCAAAGGCCGTCTGCCGGAGCCGGATGAACTGATGATGGCTGTTGTTGGCGGCCGCAGGTGCAGTTCCGGAGGACGCGCCATTACCCGCAGCATCTGCCGGGGAATCGCTTTTTCCGGAGTCTCTGTGATCAGCGGCATGGCACACGGCATTGACGGCGCCGCCCATAAAGGCTGCATGGATGGCTTTGGCAGGACTTATGCCGTACTTGGATGCGGCGTGGATATCTGCTATCCCATAGAACATATGGAGCTGGCTGAACAGATCTGCCGCTGCGGGGGACTGATCTCTGAATTTCCGCCAGGCACCCCTCCGCGCTCCTGGCGCTTTCCGGTCCGCAACCGGATCATTGCGGCTCTTTCGCAGGGGATCCTTCTCGTGGAAGCCCGCAGGCAGAGCGGGTCTCTGATTACAGCCACCCGGGGACTGGAAATGGGCAAGGAGATCTTTGCCGTTCCGGGGCGGATCGATGATCCCCTGAGTGAGGGGTGCAATCTTATGATCCGGGACGGTGCCCGGCTGGTCCTGTCCCATGAAGATATTCTGGATTACTTTTCTCTGGTCTCCCGCCAGTTCACCCGGAAAGGGCCTCCGCCTGGCAAGGCATCCGGCAGGGTCTACCAGAGCCTGAGTCTGGTGCCCTGCAGCGCAGATGATATCGCCATCCGCAGCGGGCTGCCCGTCCAGGAGGTTATGATCGAGCTGACAGATCTGGAGATGGACGGCCTGATCACCTGTATCGGCAAGAACCGCTATATTCTGAAAGTCTGAAAAGCAATCTTCTTCATTGCAAATGAAAGCAAAAGCTACTATAATAAGTACTGCTGCAAAGCATTTCTGATTATAAAAGCAGGAGGAAACTCAGTATGCGAGCTGTAATACAAAAGGTTTCACAGGCAAGCGTGTCGGTCAGCGAACGAGTGACCGGAAAAATCGGGACAGGATTTCTGGTTCTGCTCGGGGTGGAGGATAGTGACACAGAGGAAGATCTTTCCTATATGATAAAAAAAGTGACCCAGATGCGGGTCTTTGAAGATGAGAACGATAAGATGAATCTGTCTCTGCGCGATGTCGGAGGCGCTCTTCTGATCGTCTCCCAGTTCACACTTTTTGCCAATACCAAAAAAGGAAACCGGCCCAGCTTTACAGCTGCCGGCGCCCCTGATTTTTCAAACAAGATGTACCTGCGCTTCATCGACCAGTGCCGGGCGCTCGGCTTTCAGACCGAACACGGAGAATTCGGAGCCCATATGAAGGTTGCCCTGGTCAATGACGGTCCGGTCACCATCATGCTTGACAGCAAACAGAAATAAAAAACGGCCCTTTGGCCGTTTTTTTCTTTAACAGATAGCTGCTGCTGTCTCAAATGGAATCGTTCCGCCGAAAATATCCAGTGCGCTTCCGATCGTCACATCCAGGTACCCCCGTCCCAGGCTTCGAAGTTCTTCCAGATCCTGCAGGCTTCCCACGCCGCCTGCATAGGTAATCAGAATCTTGTGCCAGCTCCCCAAAAGAGCTGCAAGATCCTTTTCGATGCCTGACGCTTTTCCCTCCACATC
>CAMMZE010000011.1 GCA_946529195.1 uncultured Lachnospiraceae bacterium | reverse complement strand
CCGCGACCGTGAATAAAATGCGAAGCATTTTATGAACCGGCGGCATGGCTCGATGGTGGCTGTAATCTGGAGAAAGCGGCGACAAGCCAGCGACAACCCGCTGACAAAAGCCGGCAAGCCTCCCCTCGACAGAACTTGACGCTTGTGTTACAATACACCATGAACCTTAAAACGCGGCTTTTTGCCGCCACTTGATGATTAGGATGCGTTAATATTATGCTTAGATTTTATTGTGCCCTGCTTGCAGGGAAATTAGCTGTGATCGGCTGCAAGGTGCTTGGCAAGGTTATGCACCGGGGCGGCACCAATCTTCCGGGAGAGGTTGCTCTTAAGGTCTGCCCGGATTTTTTGAAGTATATAGGCAGACCTCCCAAAATTGTGACCGTAACAGGTACAAATGGCAAGACGACAACAACCAATATGATCGTCGATGTTCTGGAGAAGAGCGGCTATCAGGTCCTTTCCAACCGGGAGGGCGGTAATATCGCTTCCGGAATCGCGACCTGTCTGATGAACGGCGTCAGCCTGTCCAATAAACCCCGCTATCCCCTGGCAGTCCTGGAGGTGGATGAGAGAAGCTCTCTCAGGATCTATCCCTATGTGAAGCCGGATTATACCATCTGTACCAATCTCTTCCGGGATTCCTGCATGAGAAATGCCCATCCGCATTTTATCTATGATATCATTGAGCAGGCCATGCCCGATACCACAACCCTTTTCCTTAATGCGGATGATATCTTAAGCAGCCGCCTGAAGAAGGATAATAAGCGGATCTATTACGCCATTGACCGTCAGCCGGAGGACAGGACAGAGCCTTTTAATATTCTCAATGATATGAGAATCTGTCCCCGCTGCCAGGAAACACTGGAGTACGACTATGTCCGCTATAACCAGATCGGAAGGGTACATTGTCCCAAATGCGGGCTCAGCTCTCCCAAGCCGGATTTCCATGTAACCGGGATCGATTATGATAACCGCCTTGTGACCATTGAGCACAATGGTATGAAGGAAGAATATCCCATGGTATCTGACAGTATCTTCAACATTTATAATGAGCTGACTGTCGTTACCTTCCTGCGGACTTTTGGTGTCTCCGCAGACAAGATCTGCAATGCTCTTGCAGATACCAGAATCGTAGATTCCCGCTACAGATTCGAAGTTGTAAACGGGATCCAGGTCATTTCCACCATGGCCAAGAGCTGGATCGCGCCTGCGGTCAGCGTGGTATTTGACTATGTCAGAAATCTGCCTCACCGCAAAGAGATTGTTCTGATGATCGAGGATACCGATTACAATGTCATTGCCTCGGAAAACCTGACTTATATGTATGATACGGATTTTGAATTTCTGAATGACCCTCTGATTGAGAATATTGTGGTCATCGGTGTGCGGTCCAAGGATTATCTGCTCCGCATGCTCCTTGCGGGAATTGATGAAAACCGTATTCACTGCACAGAAAACATCAGCGATATCCCGAAACTGATGCATTTCAGCAAGGATATCGACGTGCATATTATTTATGATATGCATCAGATGGAAAATTACGAGAAGATCCGTCAGACTGTCAAAGACGCCATCAGGGGAGGAAAGCAGGCATGATTAAGATTGAAGCACTTTATACAGAAGCCTGCAACCTCTACGGTGACAGGTTCAATGTCACATACCTGGAGAAAAGCCTGCAGGGACAGGCAGAGTTTATCTATACTTCCCTCAATGAGACGCCCCGTTTTGTGACGGAAGATGTGGATATGATCTATATGGGAGCCATGCCGGAGAAGGAGCAGGAGTATGTAATGGACAGACTTCGCCCTTATACAGACAGACTCCGCCAGCTGATCGATGCCGGAAAAGTCATGCTTTTTACAGGCAATGCCTTTGAGGTATTCGGTTCCTATATTGAAAAGGATGACGGCAGCAGGATCCCCTGCCTGGGGCTCTATGAAGGGTATGCCGTCCGCCGCATGATGCAGCGCCACAATTCCATGTTCCTGGGTACTCTGACAGACGATACGGGAAAAGATATGGAAATCATTGGCTTTAAGAGCCAGTTTACGCAGACCTACGCTGACAAGGCAGAGGGTTACTGCTTCAAGAAGATCCGCGGCTACGGCCTGAATAAAGGCTTTGACCAGGAGGGTATCCGGATGGGCAATTTCTTTGGAACCTATCTGACCGGTCCTATTCTGATCATGAATCCGTATTTCGCCAAATATCTGCTGCGGCTTGCGGGAGCGGGAGATGTGACCCTGGCCTTTGAGGATGTGGCAGTGGCAGCCTATGAAAAACGCCTGCCGGAGTTCCATGATCCTAAGAGAAAAGTAGATCTGTAAGAGCATAAAAGGAGGCTTACCTCGTGGAGATCGAGAGAAAATTCCTCGTCGCCCGTATGCCTGAGAACCTGGAGCAGTATCCCTGCCGGAAGATCGAGCAGGGATATCTGTGCATCAGTCCGGTAGTGCGTGTGCGCAGGGATAATGACAACTTCTGGCTGACTTATAAGGGCGGCGGAATGATGGCCCGCCAGGAACATGAGCATCCTCTGGATGAAGGGGCGTATCGTCATCTGCTGGCAAAGACAGACGGCACGATTATCAGCAAAAAACGATATATGATCCCGCTTGACAAATATACGGCAGAGCTGGATGTTTTTGAGGGAGTCTGGGAGGGACTTGTGATCGTCGAGGTCGAGTTCCCGGATCTGGAAAGCGCCAGGGCTTTTATCCCGCCGGAATGGATGGGAGAGGAAGTCACCTACGACGGGCGCTACCACAATTCCTGGCTGAGCAGACACGGGAGAGAGGATATGTGATGAACCAGAAACATAAGGCAGTCCTCTGCATTCTTTTTTCTGCTTTCAGCTTTTCTATCATGAATCTCTGCGTTAAGATGTCGGGAGATCTGCCGCCGATCGAAAAGTCTTTCTTCCGTAATGTTGTCGCAGCGGTGATTGCATTTGTCATATTAAAAAGAAGCGGAGGAGGTTTTTCTTTTGAGAAGAGAAACCTTCCTTTTCTGCTGCTGCGGTCCGCACTGGGTACCATTGGCATTTTCTGCAACTTTTATGCACTGAGCAATATGGTACTGCCGGACGCCTCCATGCTCAATAAGCTTTCGCCCTTTTTTACCCTGCTCTTTTCCTATCTGTTTCTGAAGGAGAAGCTGACGCCTTTGCAGGTTTTCAGTATAGCAGCGGCATTTTTCGGCAGCCTTCTGATCATCAAGCCGACTTTTGATTTTACGGCTGTTTTCCCGGCTGTCTGCGGGGCCATCGGCGGTATGAGTGCCGGCGGTGCCTATACCTGTGTCCGCCATCTGGGACTGCGGGGAGAAAGAGGCCCCATGATCGTCTTTTTCTTTTCCGTCTTTTCCTGCCTGGCATCCCTGCCCTACATGCTCTTTTTCTTCCAGCCCATGAGCCTGACGCAGTTTTTGATTCTGCTCGGCGCCGGCGCGGGAGCAGCAGGCGGACAGTTCGGCATCACAGCGGCCTACACCTATGCGCCTGCGAGGGAAGTCTCCATCTATGACTATTCCCTGGTATTTTTCGCGGCAATCTGGAGCGCGGTCTTCTTCGGAGAGCTTCCGGATCTGATCAGCATCATCGGCTATATCATCATATTGGCCATGTCGGTCCTGATGTTTATCGTCAACAACAGACAGGCACAGGAGTAGACCGGCTGATCTGGGATAAATATTTTGTGAAATATTTAAAAAATTCGCAGAACAAGTATTTACAAGCTGAATTTCCTATAATATACTTATATGGTGTGAGTTTGTGCATAGACAGGCGCAGTGCGCCTGTTTTGCCATAGATGAAGGAGGATATTACTATCATGAGTGTACAGGTAAGTGTTGAAAAACTGGAGCATAACATGGCTAAACTGACGATCACCGTTGATGCTGACCGTCTGGATAAGGCAATCACAAATGCCTATGTTAAAATGAGAAAGAATATTACAGCCCCCGGTTTCCGTAAAGGAAAGGTTCCTCAGAAACTTGCTGAGAAGCTGTACGGCGCTGAGATCTTTTATGAGGATGCAGCGAATGAGCTGGTAAATACAACTTATCCTGAGGCTATGGAGCAGGTGGAAGATCTTACCATCACTTCCATGCCGGCTTTCGATCTTGTTAAGATCGAGAAGGGTGAGGATTTTATCTATACAGCAGAAGTAGCAACCAAGCCTGAGGTTACTCTTGGCCAGTACAAGGGCCTTGAGGTAGAGGCAGAAGAGATCACTGTAACAGCAGAGGATGTTGATGCAGAGCTGGCAAGCGTTCAGAAGCAGAACGGCCGTGAGATCTCCATCGAGACTCCCGCTGAGAAGGATGACACCGTTGTGATCGATTATGTCGGCACTGTTGACGGTGAAGAGTTTGAGGGCGGTTCCGCTGAGAATCATTCCTTAAAGCTTGGTTCCGGTGCTTTCATTCCGGGATTTGAAGACCAGCTGATCGGCGCCAAGGCAGGCGATGATGTTAAGGTTGAGGTTACTTTCCCTGAGGAGTATCATGCAGAGGAGCTTGCAGGCAAGGCTGCTGTATTCCAGGTAAAGGTTCACGAAGTAAAGCATACAGAGCTTCCTGAGATCGATGATGATCTTGCCCAGGATGTTTCTGAGTTCGATACACTCGAAGAGTACAAGGCAGATCTGGAGAAGCAGATCCGCGAGAGAAAAGAGAAGGCAGCTCTGGAAGTAAAACAGCAGAAGCTTGTTGACGCCATCATTGAGAATTCCGAGATGGATATTCCTCAGGTAATGATCGAGTCCGCAGCAGAAGAGCTCTTAGAGCGCTACACCTCCCAGATGGGTATCGGTCTGCAGCAGTATATGCAGTACACCGGCATGTCCAGAGAGGATGCTCTGAGCCCTGTTATGGATCCGGCTCTCAAGAATATTCAGACAAGCCTTGTTCTTCAGGCCATTGCTGAGGCAGAGGGCCTTGAGATGTCCGATGAAGAGCTCGACGCTGAGTTCGAGAAGCTTGCAGAGCAGAACAACATGCAGGTTGATAAGCTCAAGGAGCTCTTTGACAAGAACTCTATGGCAGCTATGAGAGGCGATTATGTTGCCCAGAAGGCACTCCGCTTTGTAACTGATGCTGCAGTAGAGGTTGCTCCTAAGGCAGAGGACGCTGAGTAATCCGTATAGAAATAACAGGATGCGCCGCAGGCGTTTCCATGTTCATGACAATTACTGATACAGCAGGCTGACAGGCATGCGCGCGGCGCAGGCTGTCGGCCTTGTATCGTCTTATTAAGGAAGTGAATGAGTATGAGTTTAGTGCCTACAGTCATTGAAAAGTCCAGTATGGGCGAGCGCGCCTATGACATCTATTCACGCCTCCTCAAGGAGAGGATCATTTTTCTGGGAGAGCCTGTGACAGACGTGACAGCCAGCCTGGTCGTTTCTCAGATCCTTTTCCTGGAGTCAGAAGGACCGGACAAGGATATTCTGCTTTATATCAACAGCCCGGGCGGTTCCGTCTCCGCAGGTCTGGCCATCTATGATACCATGCAGTATGTAAAGTGCGATGTTTCCACGATCTGCATGGGCCTTGCAGCCAGCATGGGCGCATTTCTTCTGGCGGGCGGTGCCCCCGGAAAGAGATTTGCTCTGCCCCATTCTGAGATCATGATCCACCAGCCGTCTATTTCCGGATATACCTACGGACAGGCAGCAGATATGGAGATCCTGGCCAGAAATATTGAGCACACCAAGGGCGTACTCAACCAGCTGCTCGCACAGAATACCCACCAGCCGCTTGAAAAGATCGCGCGCGATGTGGAGAGAGATTTCTATATGACCTCAGAAGAGGCAAAGGCATACGGCATCATCGACGAGGTCGTTGCAAAGAGAATCTGATCATACGTCTCAGGCGCATGACAGACAACAGGGAGAAGAGATAGTATGGCAAGTCGTAATGACGATAAAAAACAGGTACCCAGATGTTCCTTCTGCGGAAAGACCAAGGCCCAGGTCCACAAACTCCTGGCCGGCCCCAATGTCTATATCTGCGATGAGTGCGTCGGTGTCTGCAATTCCATCCTTGATGAGGAAATGCGGGAAGAGATGAGCTTTGGCGAGCAGGATGTCAACCTGATCAAGCCCATAGAGCTCAAGGCTTTCCTGGATGAATATGTCATCGGCCAGGAAAAGGCAAAAAAGGCCCTTTCCGTGGCTGTTTACAACCATTATAAGAGAATTATGTCTGATGTGCAGTCTGATGTAGAACTGCAGAAGAGCAATATCCTCATGGTCGGACCGACAGGTTCCGGCAAGACCCTGCTCGCACAGACACTGGCTAAGATCCTTGGCGTGCCGTTCGCAATCGCGGACGCAACCTCTCTGACAGAGGCCGGCTATGTCGGCGAGGATGTGGAAAACATTCTCCTGAAGCTGATCCAGGCGGCAGATTATGACATTGAGCGCGCACAGCGGGGAATCGTATATATCGATGAGATTGACAAGATCTCTAAAAAATCTGAAAATGTATCCATCACCAGAGATGTTTCCGGCGAAGGTGTGCAGCAGGCCCTGCTTAAGATTCTGGAGGGAACGGTAGCTTCCGTGCCTCCCCAGGGCGGCAGAAAGCATCCCCACCAGCAGCTGATCCAGATTGATACGACCAATATCCTTTTCATCTGCGGCGGAGCCTTTGACGGCCTGGAAAAGATCGTAGACGCCAGAATCGGCGGCCATTCGATCGGATTCGGTGCCAATATCCGTGTAGACGAGACGGACAAGAGAATCGGCGAACTGATGAGTCAGGCACTTCCGCAGGACTTTGTAAAGTTCGGTCTGATTCCGGAGTTTGTAGGCCGTGTGCCGGTCAGCGTTTCCCTCGACCAGCTCGATGTGGATATGCTGGTCCGTGTACTGACCGAGCCTAAGAGCGCCATCATCAAACAGTATCAGAAACTCTTTGAGATGGACGGGGTAGATCTGGTATTTGAGGAAGAAGCGATCCGGGAGATCGCCAGACTCTCTGCAGCCAGAAATACCGGCGCCAGAGGCCTTCGCGCGATTGTAGAGGATATCCTGATGGATATCATGTTCACAATCCCCTCTGATGAGACCGTAACCCGCTGCACCATCACCAAGGATGTTGTAGCCGGCACAGCTGCTCCGCTGCTGGAGCATGGCGCAGAGGGCAGTGACTCAGCAGGCTTGCGCAGAAGAATAAGCGGACATAATGAGATAGCATAACCCGGAAAGGGAGATTTTGCATGAATGAAATGAACGTCAGAGTGCCTGTGATTCCGCTTTTGATGAGCGTGATCCTGCCTCATTCCACAGTCAAGATTGAACTGGAGGATGAGGCAGCCGTTTCTGCTCTGGAAAAGGCGATGCAGGAAAATGAAACAGCTCTGTTTATAGCCTATAGAAATCCGGCAGCCCGTGACCTGAATAAGGATGATCTGTGCGCCGTCGGCACCATTGCCCGGATCAGCAAGGTCCAGAGGAGCGGGCGGGGCGTAAGCTTTCTGGCGGAAGGACTCTATGCGGCAAAGATAGATGAAGTGCTCCAGAAATGGCCGTTTATGGCATGCGATGCACTTGTATATACAGATAATACCGGTTCTGATCTTGACAAATCCGAAAAAGAAGCGATGAATGCCACCCTCAGAGCCATTATTGTCAAATATGTTCGGACGGATGTTATGTTTAACACATCAGCAGCCCGGATCCTGAATGAATCTTCCACGCTGGAACAGCTGGCTGCCAATACGGCAGTAGATATGCTGACGGACTGGGAGAATAAGCAGACTTTGCTGGAGATCCGGGATTACAGGACCTTTTTTGAGGAACTCTGCAAGATGCTGAACCGGGGCTATGAGGCCATCCTCCTCCGTAAGGAGATCGAGCAGAAGGTCCGTGTCCGTCTGGAAAAGAACCAGAGAGAGTATGTGCTCCGCGAGGAGATGAAACAGCTCAGAGAAGAGCTTGGGGATGATGTCCTGAGTGAGGCGGATGAGCTGGAGGAAAAAGTTTCCCATCTGCGTGCGCCTGCCCCTGTAAAGGAGAAGCTTCGCAAAGAACTGGCCAGATATAAGGCCTGCGCGCCTAACTCATCGGAGAGCGCGGTATACCGCAATTATATTGAAACGGCCCTGGAGATTCCCTGGAGCCGCAAGAGCACTGATAATAAAGATTTTGAGAAAGCCGAGCGGATATTGCGGGAGGATCACTACGGCCTGGAAAAGGTCAAGGAGCGCATCCTGGAGTACCTTGCAGTCCGTATGCTCAGCAAGAAGGGCGACACGCCCATTCTGTGTCTGGTAGGCCCTCCGGGAACAGGTAAGACCTCGATTGGCAGATCGGTAGCCCGGGCTCTGGGAAAGAAGTATGTCCGCATGAGTCTTGGCGGCGTACATGATGAAGCGGAGATCCGCGGACACCGCAAGACCTATATCGGAGCCATGCCCGGCCGTATCGTAACTTCGCTGCGCCAGGCAGGTGTGCGCAACCCGGTTCTGCTCCTGGATGAGATCGACAAGGTCGGAGCAGATTACAACAAAGGAGATACCTTCTCCGCCCTGCTGGAGGTTCTTGATTCCGAGCAGAATGTCAACTTCCGTGACAATTATCTGGAACTGCCGCTGGATCTGTCGGACGTCTTTTTCATCGCCACGGCAAATACCACACATACCATTCCACGTCCTCTGCTGGACCGTATGGAAGTCATCGAGATCAGCAGTTACACGCAGAATGAAAAGTTCCACATTGCCAGGGAGCATCTGATTGATAAGCAGATCGCCGCCAATGGCCTCAAGCCCCGTCAGTTCACGCTGACAGACAAAGGCCTGGAGTCGATCATCATCTATTATACAAGAGAAGCCGGTGTCAGAAATCTGGAAAGAGCCATCGGCGACTGCTGCCGCAAGGCTGCCAGGATGATCCTGCAAAACGGCAGAAAAACGGTCCATGTGACCGACCGGAACATTGATAAGTTCCTGGGACCGAAAAAATATGATATCGACCCTGCCGGAGAGCGGAGTGAGGTAGGTATCGTGCGGGGACTGGCCTGGACCAGTGTCGGCGGAGAGACCCTCTCTGTAGAAGTGAGCACCATGCCCGGCAAGGGCAAGTTTGAACTGACCGGACAGATGGGAGACGTCATGAAAGAGTCTGCCATGGCCGGTATCAGCTACATCCGGTCCATGAGCAATGCCTATGGCATCAGCCCTTCCTTCTTTGAGGAACATGATATTCATATCCACATTCCGGAAGGGGCTGTTCCCAAGGACGGACCTTCTGCCGGCATCACCATGACAACGGCCATGCTTTCCGCAATTACAGGGATTCCGGTCAAAGCAGATATCGCCATGACCGGGGAAATCACCTTGCGGGGAAGGATTCTTCCAATCGGCGGCCTGCGGGAGAAGACCATCGCAGCCCGGACAGCCGGGATCCGCACGGTCATCGTCCCGGAGAAAAACCGGCGGGATATCAGGGAACTGGATAAAGAGATCACCAAGGGCATGAGCTTTGTATATGCCCGCACCATGAAGGATGTGCTGCAGGCAGCACTCAAAAAGATGCCGGAGGCCGCGCCCGCAGAGCAGGCCGGGGCACAGGAAGGCTGATATGGTTATCAGAAAAGTGGACCTGGAGATCGTCTGCGGCGTGACAAGCAGCATGCCGGAAACGAAACTCCCTGAGGTAGCGTTTGCAGGCAAGTCCAATGTGGGGAAATCCTCCCTGATCAATGGACTGATGAACCGCAAGTCTTACGCGAAAGTCTCGCAGAAGCCCGGCAAAACGCAGACCATCAATTATTATAATATCAATGACGAAGTGTACATCGTGGATCTGCCGGGATACGGTTTTGCCAATGTTTCACCGGCAGTCAAGGCATCCTGGGGGAAGATGATCGAGCGGTACCTGCGGCTCTCTCCGCAGCTGCGCATGATCTTTCTGCTGGTCGATATCCGGCATGAGCCCTCTGCCAATGATGTGCAGATGTATAACTGGATCGTGGACAATGGTTTTTACCCGGCCATCATAGCGACCAAGCTGGATAAGCTCAGCCGCAGCCAGGCAAAGGCCTCCATCGCCCGGATCCGCAAGAAGCTGCAGCTGGGAGAGGAGACTCCTGTGGTGGCATATTCCGCTCTGACCAAGGCCGGACGGGATGATGTCTGGGGGCTGATCGAACAGTATGTGCTGGCGGCAGAAGAGGAGCCGGAAGATCAATAAACAAAAGATAAGCAGGAGCCGAATCCGGAGCTGATTCCGGACAGGCCTCCTGCTTTTTTATGGAAAATGAATAAAAGTAATAAATATTTATAAAAAAATGCATAAAACATGGAAGTATCTCTGTGAATTTGGTATACTGAGTAAAAGACATTCATCCATTTGAGGAGGAGTCTTTCAACTGCAGATTTTTGCCGGAAGAAAGGAGACTTCGGCATATGAAACTGTTTTTCTCAGGAGCAGCCCATGAAGTCACGGGCAGCAAGCATTATCTTGAAGCTGCAGGCAAACATATTCTGATTGACTGCGGGATGGAACAGGGAAAGGATATTTTTGTAAATCAGGACATCCCCATCCCGGCCAGCGATGTCGATTATGTATTTCTGACCCACGCCCACATTGATCATTCCGGATTGCTTCCCCTCCTGTATGCGCAGGGATTTCAGGGCAGCATCTATGCCACTGACGCGACTTGTTCGCTTTGTGACATCATGCTGCGTGACAGCGCCCACATTCAGGAGTTTGAAGCAGAGTGGCGCAACCGTAAAGGAAAACGAGCCGGAAGCGCGCCGGTCGTACCTCTCTATACCAGCAATGATGCAGCAGGGGTACTGGAGCACTTTATCCCCTGTGCCTATGATACAGTTATCGAAGTCTGTGAGGGGATCCGGATCCGCTTCATAGATGCAGGTCATCTGCTTGGCTCGGCCAGCATTGAGATCTGGGCGGAAGAAGACAGCGAGACCATAAAGCTTGTATTTTCCGGTGATATTGGCAATACCGACCAGCCGATCATCCGTGACCCGGATTATATCAGTGAAGCAGATTATGTGATTATGGAGTCGACTTACGGCGACAGAAATCACGGGGAAAGACCGGATTACGTTACTTCTCTGGCGGATGTGATCCAGAGGACTTTTGACAGGGGCGGCAATGTTGTGATCCCGTCCTTTGCGGTTGGCCGCACCCAGGAGATGCTCTATTTTATCCGGGAGATCAAAGAACAGGGACTGGTAAAGGGCCATGAGGGTTTTGAGGTCTATGTGGACAGCCCGCTTGCCATAGAAGCCACCAATATTTTCAACAATAAGACGGAAGGATACTATGATGAAGAGGCGGACGCTCTGATCAGACAGGGCATCAATCCTCTGCAGTTTCCGGGACTCAAGACAGCTACGACAAGTGATGAATCGATCGCCATCAATGTGTCAACGACGCCCAAGGTGATCATCTCGGCATCCGGCATGTGTGATGCCGGCCGGATCCGTCACCATCTCAAACACAATCTCTGGAGAAAAGAATGTACGGTACTCTTTGTCGGATACCAGTCAGTCGGGACTCTGGGACGTCTTCTGGTGGATGGGATCGATGAGGTCAAGCTATTTGGCGAGACGATCAATGTGCAGGCGGAGATTTGTGTCCTGGCCGGTATCAGCGGTCATGCAGATCATGATGGTCTGATCCGCTGGATCTCAGCATTTGAGAAAAAGCCCAGGCGCGTTTTTATCGTACATGGCGAGGATGAGGTCACAAGTATGTTCGCTGAGGAACTCCGGGAGAAGCTGGAGCTGGAGGCATCGGCTCCTTATTCCGGATATTCCTATGATCTGATTGCCAACACCTGCCTGAGCGCTCCGGAACCGTCCAGGATCTCAGAGAAGCCGCAGGCCAGAAAGGCTGCCGCTGTCTTTGACAGACTGATCGCGGCCGGCAGACGTCTGATGCAGGTAATCCGCAATAATGAGGGAGGCACCAATAAAGATCTGACAAAATTTACGAATGAGATCAACAGCCTCTGCGATAAATGGGACAGATAAAAGCAAAGATTTACAATACATGGAGGGACTAAACATGGCAAACGAACGCGAGAATGAAACCAATTATACAATATATGAGGACGAGGCACTTGGCGATGTCAGGATTGCAGATGAGGTTGTAGCCATCATCGCAGGTATCGCAGCAATGGATGTGGACGGCGTGGTATCCATGGCCGGCAATGCAGGCAGCCTGCAGAAAGAGATCATCAGCAGACTGGGCAACAAGGTGCTGTCCAAGGGCGTCAAGATCCATATGGAAGAGGGACGTGTGAAAGCGAACCTTTCTGTTGTTCTTGATTATGGATGCGTGATCCCTGATGTGACCGCGGCCATTCAGGAAAAGGTTAAGAGCGCGATCGAGACAATGACCGGTCTTACTGTGGAAGAGGTTAATGTTCAGGTTGCTGATGTGAAGCTCGAGGAGGAATAAGATCTTCCCGCCCGGCAGGGTATACGAACACAAGAGACAATAGGGAGGACATCAGCGGGGGCAGCAGCCCCTGTCATGTCCTCTTACTTGCGCGATATGACAGAAAATCAGGTATAAGATATGAAAAGAAGCTTATTAAGAGAGCACGCATTTAAATTGCTTTTCCGCAGCAACTTTTTCGAGAATGCGGAAATGCAGGAACAGGGTGAGTTTTACACGGATGCCCTGGAAAATATTTCAAAAGAAGACGCCGATGCCATCAGAGAAAAGGTGGACCGCATCGTAGAGAAGATCCCGGAGATCGATCAGATGATCGATGAGGTCTCTGTCGGCTGGAGAGTCAGCCGTATGAGCCGGGTGGATCTGACCATCCTGCGTCTGGCTGTTTATGAGATGAAGTATGATGATACGATCCCGGCAGCAGTCTCCATCAATGAGGCAGTAGAGCTGGCCAGAAAATACAGCGGCGACAGCTCCACCTCTTTTGTAAACGGGATCCTGGCCAAGCTGGTATGAGCAGCAAAGACGGAGCCATCAGCGTATCCAGACTGAACAGTTATGTCAGAGGCGTCCTTTGGGAGGACATGAATCTGCACGGGGTCAAGGTGCGTGGGGAGATCTCCAACTGTACTTATGCTGCGTCCGGACACATCTATTTTACTTTGAAGGATGCCGGGGCATCCATCCGCTGTCTCATGTTCAAGAGCAAGGCGGCAGGCTTGTCTTTCCGACTGACTGACGGCAGCGGCGTGATCGTGACAGGAGATGTGGACCTGTATGAGGCTAGCGGCCAGTATCAGCTCAAAGTTTCTGCCGTACAAAAGGACGGCACGGGGCTCTTATATGAGCGCTATGAAAAACTCAAAGCCCGGCTGCGGGCGGAAGGCCTTTTTGACGAGGCGCATAAAAAGCCTCTTCCGGCTTACCCGGACAAGGTAGGAATCGTTACGGCCAGAACCGGCAAAGTCATTCATGATATTATGACGGTTGGGACCAGGCGAAATCCCTGGATCCAGCTCGTTTTGTGCCCGGCTTCTGTACAGGGAGAAGGGGCAGCCTCCACGATGATCCGGGCGGTCCGGGCTCTGGAAGCCTAC
>CAMMZE010000010.1 GCA_946529195.1 uncultured Lachnospiraceae bacterium | reverse complement strand
ATAGAGTCTTTCATTTACTGACAGAATATGGTAAAATAAACATACATATGTTTTTCTGCAGAATAGGAGAAAAAGTTATGATTCTGATCAAAAACGGCAGGGTAGTGGATCCGGTAACTGGCACGGATGAGGTGCTGGATGTCCTGATTGACGGAGCACATATCGAGGAGGTCGGTCCGGATCTTGTTGCTGAGAATGCACAGGTGATCGACGCCTCGGGACTTGTTGTGGCTCCCGGTCTCATGGACGGGCATGTGCATTTCCGGGATCCGGGACAAGAGTATAAAGAGGATATTTTCAGCGGAGCAGCTGCAGCCGCAAAAGGCGGGTTTACGACGGTGATCTGCATGGCAAATACCGTGCCTCCGGTGGATAATCCTGCTGTTTTGCGGCAGGTACAGGAAAAAGGGGAAAAGACAGGTATCCATGTACTGTCCGCCGCGAATGTAACCAAAGACATGGCGGGCAGGGAGCTGACAGACCTTGAGGCACTTGCGCAGGCCGGCGCTGCTGCTTTTACAGATGACGGCAAGCCCATCATGGATGAAGTCCTGCTCCTGATGGCGATGGAGGAGGCGGCAGATCTGGATATTCCGATTTCTCTGCATGAGGAGGATCCGCTTTTTGTCCGTCAGGCCGGTGTCAATATGGGACGTGTTTCGGAACAGATCGGCTATGAAGGCGCATCGCATACCGCAGAGGATGTCATGACTGCCAGAGACTGCGCGCTGGCTCTGCATACCGGCGCTTCTGTATGCATTCAGCACATCAGCTCCGGCAACGCGGTTGATATTGTAAGACTCTTCCGGAGTCTCGGGGCAGATGTACATGCGGAAGCGACGCCGCACCATTTTACGCTCACAGAGGAGGCAGTCCTGGAGTATGGGACCAATGCCCGGATGAACCCGCCTCTGCGGACAGAGGATGACAGACGCAGGATCATAGAGGGGCTCAAGGACGGGACCATTGATATGATCGTGACAGATCACGCTCCCCACAGCCGGGAGGAGAAAGCGCGCCCCATGGCGAAAGCGCCAAGCGGCATCATCGGCCTGGAGACTTCTCTGGGACTGGGGATCCGCAGTCTGGTAGAAGCGGGCCATATCAGCCTCATGAAGCTCATTGAACTGATGAGTACGAACCCGGCCAGATTTTACCGTATGATCCCCGGCAGCATTGCACAGGATGCGCCTGCGGATCTGGTGATATTCGGAGAAAAAGAACTCTGGACGGCAGACCATTTTGTATCAAAAGCTGACAACAGTCCTTTTAAGGGATGGGAACTTCCTGGACGTGTACACTATACGATCTGCGCAGGACAAATTGTTTACAGCGCAGATGGAGAAATCTGATTCGGAGGTGGAATCATGAATATGGACTTACAGGCAATCATTGACATAGTAAAAAATATCGACTGGTCGATCCTGCATCTGATTCAGAATAATCTGCGGACCGATATCCTGGATCAGATTTTTCCGATCATCACCAGACTGGGCGACATGGGCGCGGTCTGGATTGTGCTTTCCCTGATACTTCTGATTCCCCGGCGGACCAGGAGAACGGCAGTTCTTATGCTGATCGGCATGGCTGCAGCTTATATCCTTGGCGCAGTAATGCTCAAGAATTACATAGCAAGACCCAGACCCTGCTGGCTGGATGACAGCGTGGTGCTGCTGATCACAGAACCCAAGGATTATTCCTTCCCGTCCGGTCATACGCTCGCGGGAACGGTAGCCTGCTTCCTGATTAACCGGACCAATAAGGTGATCGGCTTCTTTGCAGTAATCCTGATGCTTCTGATCGCTTTTTCCAGAATGTATCTGTACGTACACTTCCCGAGCGATGTACTGGCCGGCCTGATCATAGGTATTATATTCGGCGCAGTGACATGGCTGATCGGCGGCCGATGGGCTGCCAGGGGCCGTCTGCCGAAAGAACCTGACTTCTGGGAGAATGTGATCTGATCATAGACGGGAAAGGACCTGGGTATGCCTAGTATCAAATATAAAATGACTGAAAAATTGTTTTTCCATACGGTAAAGTCGATCATGGGAGATTCCAGGATGGCTTTTGTGGACTACGTGTTCAGTATGGCAAAAAAAAGAAAACTGGAAGTTCCCTCCGCCAGATGGAGAGCCGGATACCAGTATGAAGAGATTGAGGACGGCGATACGACTCTGATCAAGATCGCTTCCAAAAAATCCGCGGGAGAGGGAGCGATCCTTTACCTGACAGGAGACGGGCTCTTCCAGCCGCCCGCCATTGCGGACTTTGAGCTGTGCGGTGACCTGGCTGACCATACAGGAAAAGAGGTCTGGCTTTTGTCCTATCCGCTGATACCGTCTGCCGGTCCCGGCGCGATCATGGAAAGCGTGCTTGCGGCTTATCAGCAGGCAGCAGACCAGTACGGACCGGACCATGTGGCAGTCATGGGACTTTCATCCGGCTGTCTGGCAGGCATGGGAATCTGCTTTGAGATGCTGGCAGCAGGCAGAAGGGATATGCTTCCCCGGCTGTTGCTGCTGCAGTCACCGCCTCTGCGCATTCCTCCTTCTGAGGAGCAGATGGAAGCGATGCGGGGGATAGAAAGCCGCGACTGCGTATTTCCGGCGGATTATTACTCGTGGCTTTCTCTCATTGCCGACTACACAGGTCATGACTACATGACACGGCCGCTGGATATGGATATGAAAGGATTTCCGGAAATCTATGCCTTTTTCGGAGAGTATGAAACGGCCTGTGCATATGCAGAGGAGCTGCAGGAGAAGTGCGCGGCAGATGATGTGAAGCTGACTCTGGAGATCGGAAAGCATATGATGCACAACTGGTGCCTGCTGGGCAACACACCGGAAGCCGGAAGCCTGAGACGCAGATTCTATGATATTTTGACATTTTCCGTGTGAGTATGCTATACTAAAATATCATGACTGGATACAAGGATTCCATTACAGAAAGGTTTCGATTATGCTGAATGTAAAGAAAATACGCTGGATGTCGCAGGCATCGATCTATCAGAAGAATGAAGGAATTCAGGACCTGAAGAAAAATGCCTTTTTTGCCAGCGATTTTGTCAGATACAATGTCCTGAAAACACTTATGGGTGTGACTGTCGCATATGTATTGATCTTTGGGATCTATGCTGTGTGCAATCTGGAGACGATCCTGAGCGCGGCGGCCAATTTTCAGCTCGCAGACCTCTTTCAGGATGCTCTGAGATATTATATCATTCTCCTGATCATATACGGTCTCGTGAGTGCCGCGGTCTATGCGTGGAAATATCATAAGAGCCATGAGAGGGTCAGGATCTATTACCGCATGCTCAAGCTGATTGAAAAGTATGGACAGGAGGACAGAAAATGACACAGCTGCTCATCTACAGAGAAAAGGTCATTCGCTTTTTTAAAGAATACGAGACATGGTTTATCATCCTGGCTAAGTTCCTGGGAATGATGCTGGTATTTACTTATATTAATGAGAATCTTGGCTATTATGAGATCCTGGGATCTGCGCCGGTCAACGTGCTGCTGTCCCTGATCTGTTCCATTATTCCGGGTTCCTTTACCGTATTTATTGTTGCAGCGGTCATTGCCGCTCATATGGTGAAGTTTTCCATGATGATCGGCTTGCTGACCATCATAGTGATGGTGATTATCTACCTGCTCTTTTTGAAGTTTGCTCCCAGTCATGCTTTTGTGCTGCTGGCCGCACCGGTCCTGATGCATTATAATCTCGGTTATGCACTTCCGGTGATCGCAGGACTCCTGTTCAATCCCTATGCTGCAGTACCTGCGGCAGCAGGCGTCTTTATGGTCGGTTATCTGCGGGCAGCCATCCAGTTTGGGGGAGAGCTTGCATCTCCTGCCGGAGCTGGCGGGGCAGCAGCCATGGTTGAGAATCTTGATCCGGAGAAGCTTACCACAGTGATCACCCAGATCTTTACCACAGCATTTGCGGACAGGACCTTTGTTCTTATGCTGGTCCTTGTTCTGGTGACCGCGGCTGTTATGTTCATTGTGTCGCGTTTTTCCTTCAGCTATGCCTGGTATGCTTCCATTGCAGCCGGAGCTGTTGCTGAGTTCATCTGCGCGATCCTTGTCGGCCCAAGAATCCCGGAGGCCAATATGCCGGGCATGTTCCCCGGGATACTGGTTGGAGCAGCAGCTGCTGTGATCATTCAGTTCTTCCGCTGTGTGGTGGATTATAAGAGCAGAGAAAGCCTGCAGTTTGAGGATGAAGAGTACTACTACTATGTGCAGGCGATTCCCAAGTACCTTGCCGGCATCTCTTCTGATGAGCCTCCGGTAGAGGAGAAGTTCCCCAAGAAGGAAGATATCATCAAAATCGCAAGTGAGATGAAAAACCGTATTCCTTCAGGAAAGAAAAAGGACAAAGAGACAGCAGAAACCGAAGAGTAAGAGAGTTAAAGGAGTGGTGATATGGACTGGATCACAAACTATGTTACGACGATTTTTCCGTCGGCATTTCATATCACTTATATTATTGAGATCCTTTTTTATGCTACCCTGATCTATGCGATATTCCGCTGGCTCAAGGACACCCGTGCCTATACGCTGCTGCGCGGTATTGTCGTGATCTTTATATTTGTCGTGCTGGCAAATCTGCTGAAGCTGACAACCGTGACCTGGGCGATCTATAAAATCTCCCCGGTACTCCTGACCATCGTTGCGATCATTTTTCAGCCGGAGCTGCGCAAATCGCTGGAGGAACTGGGGCGGAGAAACATCCTTCTCCACTTTCTGCCTATGGATCCGAGCAGCAGAAAAGAAAATGATCTGAAGAGCATCGAACGGATCAACAGTGAGATTGTCAAAGCAGTCTATGACATGAGCAGGACAAAAACAGGCGCTCTGATCGTCATTGAAAAACAGGTTGTCCTGAGCGAATATGAGCGCACGGGAATTGCTATGGACGCACTGGTATCCAGCCAGTTGCTGATTAATATTTTTGTCTATAACACCCCTCTGCATGACGGCGCTGTTTTTATCAGAGACGGAAGGATCGTGGCATCTACCTGTTACCTGCCTCTGTCCGATGATATGACGCTGAGCAAAGAGCTGGGAACCCGCCACCGGGCCGGCGTCGGGATCAGTGAGGTTTCAGACAGCGTTACCATAATCGTTTCGGAGGAAACAGGATCGGTATCTGTTGCGGAACGTGGAAAACTGGAGCGAAATGTGGATGCCGGGACACTTCTGGATCGTCTGAACGCAGAAGTGGCAAACCAGGGGAAAACAAGCGGTTTTGGAAAACTGAGAGGTTGGATCAAGAGTGATAAACAAGATAAAACAGACGCTGACGCATAACACAGGCTATAAGCTGCTGGCCCTGGTTCTGGGATTTCTGGTGTGGCTCCTGATTCTGAATACGGAAGACCCTGTCGAGACCAGGGATATCACCGAAATCCCGATTATGGAGATCAATGCGGATCAGATTACGGAGGCCGGAAAAGCTTACAGCTTTGAAGACGATGTGAATACTGTTTCCGTTCGTGTCAGAGGCAAATCTTCACTGGTAAGCCATCTGACAAGAAATGATTTTTCGGCGGTAGTGGACCTGTCCAAGCTTTCTATCACCGGAGCAGTTACGGCAGATGTTACCTGCCCCAGATATGCAGGCCTTGAGATTACGCCGATCGGGTCAAGTACTGTGCTCAATGTTGAGATCGAAGATGTCCTGAAGAAGTCTTTTAATGTCCGGGTAGTGACCAGCAGCAATGCGCCTGCAGGCAAGTATATCGGGACAGGAACGGCAACGCCCAATCTGGTGACCGTATCGGGACCGGCTTCTGTCGTAGAGCAGATCAAGGAAGCGGTGGTCGACGTGAGTGTGACCAGCTTTAACGCGGGAGACATTACGACCGACTCTGAGCTGGTACTGCGCAGGTCAAACGGTGATGAAGTGAAAGCTTCTTCCCTGACGATTTCACAGAATACGATTTCTGTCACTGTGCCGATCTACAATACAAAATCTGTGCCGGTCAAGCTGGAAGTAAGCGGCGAACCGGAAGAAGGATATGAACTGATCTCCTATGAATATGAACCCAAGGAGATCACGCTGGCCGGACCGGATGAGGCCCTGGCCGGGATAGATGAGATTACTCTGCAGACCTATGATCTGTCAGGGGCCAAGGCGTCGGTGGAAGATACGATTACGGTATCAACCGATATGACAGAAGAGCTTCCTTCCGGGGTTCTCTTCACCGATACAGAGCCGGAAATCGCTTTTGCGGCGGATATTCAGCCGATAATTGAAAAAACTATTGATATTTCTTTAGATAAAGTATTGCTAAATAATACCAAAACAGGGTATTCTTATGAGAAGAGCGCCAGCCTGAGTGATAATACAAGCACGACGGTATCGATCACTGTCAGCGGCGCCAAAGAGTACGTCGATCAGCTGACTGCAGCAAACCTGAATGTATCAGCAGACTGCAGTAAGTGTACATCCGGAAACAATACGATTGTGCTGACTGTGGAACTGGATAACGGACTGACTCTTACAGAGCCCGTTGCGATTAACGTCAAGATGACGGGACAAGACTAAAAGGTTTATTGATGGAGGAAGGACGCATGTTAAACTACATGAAATACAAAAGAAATCCGGTTGTTTATTATCCGGAGCGTGAGTGGCCAAACAAGGAAATTGAAAAAGCACCCATCTGGTGCAGTGTTGATCTTCGCGATGGCAACCAGGCCCTGATCGAGCCCATGGTTGTAGAAGAGAAGCTCCTATTCTTTAACCTTCTGGTCAAACTCGGCTTTAAGGAGATTGAGATCGGTTTTCCGGCTGCGTCCCAGATCGAATATGATTTCCTGAGACTGCTTGTAGAGAGAAATCTGATTCCGGATGATGTAAAAGTTCAGGTACTTTCCCAGTGCCGCCCTCATTTGATCAAGCGGACCTTCGAGGCGATCCAGGGCTGCAAAAATGTTATTTTCCACATTTATAATTCCACATCTACATTACAGAGAGATGTCGTATTTAATATGGACCGCGAAGGCATCAAGCAGATCGCCGTTGATGGTACCAGAATGGTAAAGGAAGGTCTTGCCGGATTTGACGGCAATATCCAGCTGGAGTATTCTCCGGAGAGCTTTACCGGCACAGAGCTGGATTTTGCACTGGAGATCTGTGAAGCGGTCAAGGCAGAATGGCAGCCTACCGTAGAGAATCCCATTATCTTCAATCTGCCTGCAACGGTGGAGATGAATACTCCGAATGTATATGCGGACCAGATTGAGTGGATGTCCAAGCATTTCACAGAGAGAGAGAAGATCGTTCTCAGCATTCATCCCCATAATGACAGGGGCTGCGGCGTAGCTGCTTCTGAGCTGGCTCTTCTGGCCGGTGCAGACAGAGTAGAAGGCACCCTGTTTGGAAATGGTGAGCGTACCGGTAATGTTGACGTCCTGAATATTGCTTACAATATGTTCTCACAGGGTATTGATCCCAAGCTTGACATTGAAAATGTGAATGAGATCATTGCCGTATATGAGAAGTGCAACAAGATGCCGATCGATGCCCGCCATCCTTATGCAGGAAAGCTGGTATTTACAGCCTTCTCCGGCTCTCATCAGGATGCCATCAACAAGGGTGTGCATGCTATGGAAGCGCGCGGATCCAAGATCTGGGAAGTTCCTTATCTGCCGATCGATCCCGCAGATCTGGGCCGCAGATATGAGCCCATTGTCCGTATCAACAGCCAGTCCGGCAAGGGCGGCGTAGCCTTTGTTATGGAGCAGTATTACGGATTCCGTCTGCCCAAGGCTATGCACAAGGAATTTGCCGATTGCATCCAGGAAGTTTCCGAGCGTCAGGGAGAGGTTTCTCCTTCCCAGATCATGGATAAGTTCCGTGAGATGTATATCAATGCCAAGTATCCTCTTCATTTCAAGAAGATGAAGATGGAAGATATGGGAGAGGACGAAAGAGGTTTCGATACCAAGGTAACGCTGACCTATACCTTCAAGGATGAACTCCGTACCATCGAGGGCTACGGAAACGGTCCGATCGATGCCATCAAGCAGGGCCTCAACACCCAGGATAATTATCATACAAAGCTGACTATGTATGAGGAGCATGCGCTTACTACAGGTTCTGATTCACAGGCAGCAACTTACATTGAGCTGATGAATACAGATACCGGTGAAAAGGCCTTTGGCGTAGGTATCAGCTCCAATATCAACCGTTCGTCTGCACGCGCCATCTTCAGCGCTATGAACAGACTCTATTACAGGAAACATTCGTAAAATAAGGTTAAGTTCATTAACATTGCGGCTTTGTGCCAAAGGTACAAAGTCGCATTACTGTGTTAAACAGGGGTGAACCAAGTGGAAAACAGAGAACAGTATAAAAGACTGATCATGTTTGCGGCTTCTGCCGCAATCCTGCTGATTCAGGTATTGATCTTCTGGCTGATCTGGAAATTTTTCTATAACTATGATGAGGTTATCGGAAAGCTCTATTTCCGAAGGGGAAACTGGGCTCTTCTGATGGTCTATGCAGTGATCAATTTCTTTTTCTCCAAGATATTCAATGCCTATAAAGTCGGCTACCTCAAAATATCCGAGGTCATACTTTCGCAGATTCTGGCGGTCGTATGCTGCAATTTCATGACGTATATCCAGCTGTCCCTGATCGGCCGCTGGTCCTTTACGTCCCATTTTGCACCGATCATTCTGATGACGCTGCTGGATGTGATCGTAGTGACAGGCTGGGTCATCTTTATGCGGTGGATCTATGCTCACATTTATCCGCCCAGGCATATGCTGCTGGTTTACGGGACGATCAATCCCCGTCAGCTGGTCAACAAGATCAAGACCAGATCGGATAAATATGTGATCGTTGATAATGTCTGTCTTAGTGAAGGATTTGAGGCGGTTACAAATCGTATCGACCAGTATGAGTGTACGATCATCGGAGATATTCCTTCCGCGGACCGCAACAAATTGCTCAAATACTGTTACCGGCAGGGGATACGCTGTTATACCATTCCCAAGATCAGCGATATCATGATCAAGAGCTCTGCGACCATTACCCTTTTTGATACGGAACTCTATCTGTTCCGCAACCGCGGATTGTCTGTGGAACAGAGTTTCATTAAGAGAACCATGGATATCGTCATCTCTCTGCTCATCCTGATCATTCTCTCACCGGCCCTGATCGTAGTCTGTATCGCGATTAAGGCACATGACGGGGGACCGATCATCTATAAGCAGGACAGACTGACAAAGGATGGAAGGGTCTTCAAAATCCTCAAGTTCCGCAGCATGCGGGTTGATTCAGAGAAGGACGGCGCCCAGCTGGCAAACAAGGGAGACGACAGGATCACGCCGGTAGGCCGGGTCATCCGCCGTCTGCATGTGGATGAGCTGCCTCAGCTGATCAATATCATTAAAGGTGATATGTCTTTCGTCGGACCGCGTCCGGAACGCCCTGATATTGCCTGTCAGTATCAGGAGAGCATACCGGAATTTGATTTCCGCCTCAAGATGAAGGCCGGCCTGACTGGCTATGCCCAGGTATTTGGAAATTACCGGACCACACCGCTTGACAAGCTGAAGCTGGACCTGACTTATATAGAGAATTACAGTATCTGGCTGGATATCATGATTATCATTCAGACGATCAAGATCTTTTTCCAGAAGGAAAACTCGGAAGGACTTGACGCCGGAGAAAAGACAGCCTTAAAGCGTAAGGAAAAGATATAATGAAATATTCGGTACTTTTGCCGGTTTATTCCGGCAGCAATCCGGACTGGCTCCGGCAGAGCATCGACAGCATGCTTGCACAGACTGCCCCGCCGGATGATTTTGTCGTGATCAGCGATGGCCCGGTCGGCGCAGAAATCGATGCAGTCCTGGCCTCATATGGCGGGAGACTCCGCACGATACGGGGGAAAAAGCATCTGGGGCTTGGCAGGACTCTGAATGCGGGACTGCGCTTTTGTAAAAATGATATCGTGGCCAGGATGGATGACGATGATATTGCCGCGCCGGATCGCTGCGAGAAACAGCTGAGAATCCTGGAGGAAGATCCGGAGAACGGAATTGTAAGTGCTTTTGTGGCTGAGTTCCATGGAGATGATCCGGAAGATGTCAGGAGCACACGGACTGTTCCGGAGACGCACGAGGAGATCCTTAAGTTTTCTCGTCACAGGACGCCATTTAATCATCCTGCGGTCATGTTCCGCAAAGAGGCTGTTCTGGCGGCAGGCGGTTACAGACCTATGGAAAAGCATGAAGATTATTTCCTATGGGTCCGGATGCTGCAGGCCGGGGTCAGGGGATATAATGTGCAGGAACCCCTGGTCTATATGCGTGCTTCTGATGATATGTTCATCCGCAGGGGCGGAATCGAACACTTCAGGACTGCGCGCCGCTTTGAAAAATACCTGCTTGACAGCGGCTTTATCAGCCTTCCCGAGTATATGAGAAATCTGTCAGAGCGTTTTATTGTAGAGATGCTGGTTCCGGATGCTGTCAGAGCCTGGATGTACAGAGTCCTGCTTCGCAGGATACGGAGATAAGAGGACGTTTTATGATACCCAAAGTGATCCATTACTGCTGGTTTGGAGGAAAACCGCTGCCGGATAATGTAAGGCGGTGCCTTACGACCTGGCGGAAAGTCTGCCCGGATTATAAGATCGTGCGCTGGAGTGAAAAGAATTTTGATATCCACTGCAACCGCTATGTCGAAGAGGCTTATCAGGCCGGAAAATGGGCATTTGTCGCAGACTATGCCAGACTCTGGGCCCTGTATCAGTACGGCGGCATTTATCTGGATACAGATGTGGAAGTGCTGAAAAGCTTTGATCCTTTCCTGGAGGAGCCTGGCTTTGGCTGTTTTGAGAATCCGGATCAGCTCTCGACTGCTGTGATCGGCGCCTGCAAGGGAAATGCCTTCATCAAGGCGCAGATGGACTATTATCAGACACATTCCTTCCTCGTCAAAGGGAGACCGGATACAACGACCAATGTGAAAATCATCACAGCTTACTGTCTGGAGAAAGGACTTCGCAGAGACAATACCCGGCAGCAGATCGATGATTTTGTCATCTATCCGAGTGAGTATTTCAGCCCCAAGGATTACCGGACGCTGGAACTGAAACTGACACCGAATACCTGTGCCATTCACCATTATGATACCTCCTGGGGAGGACCCTGGATCAAAGCCAAGCTGCTGATCAAGAAGATACTGGGACACAGATTGTCCGGATTGGTATCCAGGGTACGCAGCAATGCCGGTCAGCGGATCCGGAAAAGAAATGGAGAAGACGGAATATGAGCAAATCCATGATTCGCGCAAAAAGAGCTATGCTTTGCCTGCTGCATGTATTTCCTGTTAACCGGAAAAAAATCTTTTTTTCGGCCTATGAGGGAAAACAGTACGCATGCAATCCAAAGGCTCTTTTTTTGTATATGAAAAAAGAAGGCCTGGATGAGGGGATGAAAATCATCTGGGAGTACAATGGGAAAAGCAGGGCATTGCAAAAGAAAGGAGCAGTAACCTGCAGGCACAACAGCCTGTCCTATTTCTATCATATAATGACCAGCCGCTATGTGATCACAAACTCCGGTGTAACTGCAGCGATTCCTCTGCGGAAAGAGCAGACCTGTGTCAACACCTGGCATGCGGGAGGGGCATTTAAGAAGTTCGGCGCTGATATTTCCGAAGAGATCAATGGGACAGAAGAGTATGCTCTGGGCATTGCTGCCCGGCAGACGGATTATTTTATTTCTTCTAACCGCTTGTTCTCGGATGTGGCAGCGCGGACTCTTATGCTGCCAAAGGAGAAGATCCTGAATATGGGTCTTCCTCGAAATGATCTCTTTTTTGATGAAAAACGGATGAAGCGGGTGCGTGCCGGCGTCAGGGCCAAATACGGAATCAGCGGAGAGGATTATCTGGTCCTCTATGCGCCGACTTACAGGGGCAGCAGCGGGGAGGACCGTCTGGTGACCAGAGACAAAGTTGACGAGGAATTTGCCGCTGCCCTCCGGGAAAAAACAGGGAAAAAACCGGTCTTTTTCCTGCGCCGCCACTATTATCATCAGGAAGAAGAGGCCTACAGCGCCTATATCAATGTTTCTGACTATCCGGATATGCAGGACCTCCTGGCGGCCGCAGACATGCTGGTTACGGATTATTCCTCGGCCATGTGGGATTTTGCCCTGACAGGAAGACCCTGCCTGCTCTATGTGCCGGATCTGGAGGACTATCTGGACCAGAGAGGTTTTTATACGGAACCCGAAAGCTGGCCGGGACTGGTCTGCACCAGTCCGCACATGCTGGCCCAGGCTGTCCGTTCCTTTGACAAAGAAGAATATCAGAAGAAAATAGACAAGTATTTTGCCATGACGGGAAGCAATGAGGACGGAAATGGCTGTAAAAAACTATTTCAGACCCTTTTTCGTTAAAAGTTTCTCTTGTTTTCTTAGAAAGAATAGAGTACTATATATATGTTTATGCTAAAAATCTTATGATTCATCGTTAAGAAAGGGCATTCCGCATGAGCAAAAAGAGAAAAAAGAAGAATGCAAAAGCGAGACGCTGGGGCGTCATCGTTGTCATTGAGCTTCTTCTGATTATTATACTGATTCCGGCTCTGTATATTTATCTGAAGCTTTCCTCTGTGCAGGAGGCGACAGCGGCAGAGGTGGACAAGTCCAACATCGTGATCAATGAAGATGTGGATGAGGTGACAGCCCAGAAGCTGAAGGGTTTTAAGACGATCGCCCTTTTTGGTCTGGACGCCAGAGAGGAAGGAAGCCTGGAGGATACCGGCTCCCGTTCAGATGCGATCATGGTTGTGGCCATCAATGCCGACCAGAAAGAGATCAAACTCATGAGTGTCTACCGTGATACTTGTGTTAATATCCCGGAATACGGCCTTGATAAGATCACACACGCATATGCCTATGGCGGCGCAGAGCTTGCCATGAGCACCCTCAACAGGAATTTTGACCTGAACGTGACCGAGTTTGCCAGCGTTGACTTCGCGGTACTTGCGGACATTATTGACGCAATAGGCGGACTGGACATCGAACTCAGCGATGCTGAGGTTATGTATATCAATGAGTGTATCCACGAGCAGAACAGGATCACCGGATCAGAATCTCCTGATATCTGGGAGTCCGGTTTGCAGCATCTGGATGGAACACAGGCAACAGCCTATGCCAGAATCCGTAAGGCAGACAGTGATTTTGTCCGTGCGGAGAGACAGAGAACGGTTCTTAAGCTGATCTTTGAAAAGGCAAAAGACATCAATCTGAAATCTGTTATTAAGATCATGGATTCCGTTCTTCCCGAAGTATATACAAACCTTTCCAAGTCAGAGATGCTCTCCCTGGCCAACGATCTGTATCAGTATGACATCGTTGATTCCGAAGGTTTCCCGTTCGAGAAGACAACAGGTTCGCTCTATTACGATGAGCTCAGTTATGTATTTGCTTCCGATTATCTGTGGAATGTTACGGAAATGCATAACTACCTGTATTCCAATGAAGAATATCAGCCTTCTACGACAGTCCAGGAAATCTCCAACGAGATTTACGACAATTCCGGAT